>JAHJUC010000265.1 GCA_018829385.1 Alphaproteobacteria bacterium | reverse complement strand
CGCGAACGCCGGACAGGGCGCCGCCGAAACGGCCAATCGGGGTGCGGACATAATCACAGATGAATGCTTCGGCCATCAGGCGGCTTCTCCGGTTTTGCCGCCGGAATGGGCGGCTTTGGTGCGTGCATTGAGATCGCGCAGCGTCGACAGCTCGATCCCGGTTGGCGCCGGGGTCTCCTCGAGCTTGTCGGCGAACCGCACGGTCCAGCCGCATTCCGCCTGAACCATCTCGCGAGTCACGCCGGGGTGCAGAGAGACCACGGTGAACTCACGTGTTACAGGATCGGGCTTCCAGACCGCAAGGTCTGTAACCATTAGGGTGGGGCCCTTGGTGGTAATCCCCAGACGCTGGCGGTGGTCTCCGCCTTCGCCGTGGCCGAAGCTGGTGAAGAAGTCGATCTTGTCGACCATGGCGCGCTTCGACTGCTTGAGCGTGATGAAGATCTCGCCGCAGGAGGAGGCGATCTCCGGCGCGCCGCCGCCGCCGGGCAGGCGGGTCTTGGGATGATCGTAGTCGCCGATCACCGTGGTGTTGATGTTGCCGAAGCGATCGATCTGGGCGGCGCCGAGAAAGCCAACCGTAACGCGTCCGCCCTGGAGCCAGTAGCGGAACATTTCGGGTACCGAGACGGTGGTGACGGCGGTGTCGCAGAGTTCGCCGTCGCCGATCGACAGGGGGAGGACCTGCGGCGCGGTGCCGATAGTGCCGCTCTCATAGATCAGGGTCACGTCGGGCGCATGGGTGAGGCGGGCAATGTTGCAGGCGGCCGATGGCGCGCCGATGCCGACGAAGCAGACATCGGTGTTCTTGAGCGCACGGGACGCCGCAATCGTCATCATTTCATTGGAGGTGAAATCAGTCTCGCTCATGCCGCGCTCCTGAGGTGTTTGATCCGGTCGGCGAAATCCTCAGGCCTGGCGTCGAGAACATTGTCCTTCATCCAGGCGAGGAACGTGTCGCGCTCTGCGGCGATCTTGTCCCAGGCGATGTAGCTCGCATTGTCGCGCGAGTAGTAGCCATGGGCGTAGGACGGATGGGCGCCGCCGGGCACCAGGCAGATCGCGGTGACGGCCCAGCCGGGCAGGACGCAGGCATTGGGATGGGCGTCGAGATCGTCGACGATCTCCTCGACGGTGATGACCGAGCGCTTTGCCGCGAGCACGGCTTCCTTCTGGACGCCGACAATGCCTTCGATCAGCACATTGCCCTTGCGGTCGGCCTTTTGTGCGTGGATGAAGGTCACATCCGGACGGATCGCAGGGACCGCCGCCAGTTCCTCGCCGGTAAACGGGCAGGTCACCGACTTGATGTTCGGGTTGACCCTTGCCAGTTCCGCGCCCTTGTAGCCACGGAAGGCGGCAAAGGGCAGGCCGGCCGCACCGGCCTCATAGGCATTGGCCATGGCGGCGTGGGAGTGCTCCTCGATCTCGATTGCGTGCGGCCAGCCGTTTTCGACCGAGTCCCGCAGGCGTCGGAGCAGGCCGACGCCGGGATTGCCGGCATAGGAGAAGATCAGCTTCTTGACCGCGCCCATGCCGATCAGCTGGTCGTAGACCACATCCGGCGTCATGCGCACCAGGGTAAGATCCTTGATGCCCTGGCGGATTGCCTCATGCGCGCTGGCATGCGGGATCAGGTGCGTGAAGCCCTCGAAGGCGGCGGTATCGCCGGAGTTGAGATTTTGCGCCACCGCTTCGGGTAGCGTCATGAATTGTGCCATGACCTGCGTCTTTCTCAGATATCGAAGAATACGGTTTCCTGCGGACCCTGCAGATGGATGTCGTGGCTGTACTTGCCGGCCCCACCCCTGGCGATCAGCGTCGGCACCCGGTCGCGATGCTCGATGCGCGCCAGCACCGGATCGCCGGCATTGGCCTCGGCCTCGTCCTCGAAATAGATCCGCGTGTTGAGACCCAGATTGATGCCGCGGGCGACGATCCAGACATTGATATGCGGCGCCTGCAGCCGACCGTCCGGGAAGGCAACCCGGCCGGGCTTGATCGTCTCGAAACGGAAGATGCCGGTCTCGCCATCGGCGGGGGCTCGGCCCCAGCCGGAAAAGCCGGGTTCGGCCCGCGTCTTGTATATCCCGTCGGCGTCGGCCTGCCAGATTTCGACAAGCGCGTCCTTGAGCGGATTGCCGCCGCCATCAATGACCCGGCCTTCAAGCGTGATCCGCTCGCCCTTGGTGTTGTCACCCACCATCGTGGCGCCGAGATCAGTGGCGTAGACGCCGGGTATTCCGCAGAAATTCGGCGTCAGCCCGATATGAACGTAGGGGCCGGCGGTCTGCGAGGGCGATTCCTTGAGAGGATAAAGCGGTGGGGTGATCGGGGTTACCATGTCAGTTTCCCTCCAGTCTATTTTCAAACAGTGTCGAGCGGCTGCCGCGCAGGACGATGTCGAAGCGATAGGCCAGCGCATCCATCGGGGCGCTCGCATTCATGTCGAGCCGGGCGGTGAGCTGATCGATGGCCTTGGGGTCGTTGATGGTGCGCACGATCGGGCAGCGCGGGATCAGCGGGTCGCCTTCGAAATACATCTGGGTGATCAGCCGCTGGGCAAAGCCATGGCCGAAGACCGAGAAATGGATGTGGGCCGGGCGCCAGTCGTTCGGCCCGTTCGGCCAGGGATAGGGGCCGGGGCGGATGGTGCGGAAGGCGAACGCGCCGTCATCGCCCGACAGGGTCCGTCCGCAGCCGCCGAAATTGGGATCGAGCGGCGCGAGATAGCCATCCTTCTTGTGGCGGTAGCGTCCGCCGGCATTGGCCTGCCAGAACTCGACCAGCACGTTTGGAACCGGCTGGCCGCGCTCGTCGAGAACCCGGCCCTGGACGATGACGCGCTCGCCGATGGCGCTCATGCCGGGGCTGGCAAAATTCAGCACCAGATCATTGTCGAGCGGACCGATCATGTCGTGACCGAAGGCCGGGCCCGTCGTCTCGGACAGGGAATTGCCGAATGCGATCAGAGCGCGCGACGGCGACCGCAACACCGAGGTCTTGTAGTCGGGCGTGTAGGCCTTGGGGTGCCAGGACCTGTCCCTTGGGAAAAAATTCGCGATCGGTGTCTGGTTGGATTTCATGCCTTGGATCCTCCCGATGTGGATTTCATCTCCGCCAGTGTCCGCTTGGCGATGCGAAAGGCGGTGTTGGCCGCCGGCACGCCGGCATAGATCGCCACGTGCATCAGCGCTTCGCAAATATCTTCTTCGGTGGCGCCGGTGTTGGCCGTGGCGCGAACATGCATGGCGACCTCTTCCTCGTGGCCGAGGGCCGCGAGCAGCGCAATGGTGACGATCGACCGGTCGCGCATGCTCCAGTTGGGGCGGGACCACAGGCCTTCCCAGGCGCTTGCGGTGATCAGGCCCTGAAACGGTGCATCGAAGGAGGTCGTGGCCGCGATCGCCCTGTCGACATGGGCATCACCCAGCACCGCACGGCGCGTCCGCTCTCCGCTGGATTTCGTTTCAGCCATCAGATCCTCCCTGCCAATCCATGATCTACTTTACATATTGGATTGGAAATGAATAATGATTTTTCAATCCTATAATAATAGCGAAACCGATATGGGTATATCAAGGCGCATCAAGATCCGGCATCTGGAGGCTTTCGTCGAAGTGGCCCGCCAGAAGAGTGTTGGCCGCGCGGCGATCACCCTGTCGCTGACACAGCCGGCGGTGACGCGCACCATCCGCGAACTCGAGCAGATTGTCGGCACGCCGCTGATCGAGCGGGATGGCAGGGGCATCCGGCTGTCGCACCAGGGCGAGGTGTTTCTCTCGCATGCCGGCTCCGGGCTCGCCGCCGTGCGGGGCGGTATCGCGGCGCTCGCCAATGTCGCGACCGCGGCTGGCCCGCCGGTGCGCATCGGTGCGTTGCCGACCGTGTCCGCCACCATCATGCCCGGCGCGGTGGTTGATTT
>JAHJUC010000264.1 GCA_018829385.1 Alphaproteobacteria bacterium | reverse complement strand
CGACCACGCGGCCATAGCGTTTGACGAGATTGCGTCCCTTGAGAATGGGTTCCATCAGACTGACACCTTTCTGATCCACTGGTCGACGGTGACGGCGGCAATGATGAGCACGCCGATGAGCAGGTAGGTCCATTGCGCGTCTGCGCCGAGCAGCCTCAGGCCCAGCGAGAAGACGCCGACGATCAGAGCGCCGAAGAGCATGCCCATGATCGATCCGCGGCCGCCAAACAGCGAGATGCCGCCGATCACCACGGCGGTGATGGACTCGATGTTGCCCAACTGTCCCGACGTCGGCGACACCGAGCCGATGCGGCCGATCAGGGCCCAGCCGGCAAAGGCGCAGATCAGGCCCGAGAGCATGTAGACCGAGATCAGCGTGCGCTTGACCTGCACGCCCGACAGTTCGGCGGCTTCGGGATCGTCCCCGACCGCGTAGACATGGCGTCCCCAGGCGGTCTGCTTGAGCACGTAGGCGAGGAACAGCACCAGCAGGACCATGAAGATCGCGCCATAGGTGAACACGGCGCCGCCGATCGCAATCTTGTTGCCGAAGAACTGCAGCAGAGGCGCCTGGTCGGCGATGTCCTGGGCGCGGATGGTCTCGTTGGCGGAATAGAGGAAATTGGTGGCGAGCACGATCTGCCACATGCCGAGCGTGACGATGAAGGGCGGAAGCTTCATAACCGCGACGAGAAAACCGTTGATGTAGCCGCAGAAGGTGCCGCAGGCGATGCCGGCGGCCACCGCGATCTCGACCGGCAGGCCATAGCGGAACGAAAACAGGCCCATGACGACCGAGGACAGCACCATGATGGCGCCGACGGAGAGGTCGATGCCGGCGGTCAGGATCACCAGCGACTGGGCGGCGCCGAGAATCCCGACGATCTGGACCTGCTGCAGGATCAGGGTAAGCGCGAAGGGCGAAAAGAACTTCTGACCCAGAAGCAGCCCGAAGACCAGGATCGAGCCGACCAGAACAATGGCCGGGACCATCCAGGGCGTCTGGTGCAGCGCATGCTGGATGCGCTTGACCGCGCCCTTGTCCTGGGTGACGAACGCGGCGACGGTTGTCGGGCTCGAGGCCGCGGCCTTTTCGAATTCCTGCGTATCGGACATGGTTCCTCCCCCAACGTCACACGGCATGGATCAGCCGCCGCAACCGGAGCGGTACGGCAGCGCTTTGCAATGGGGCGGCCCTGAGGCCGCCCCGACAGTGTTTACCTATACGATCGGGCAATCAACCCCAGCAGCGGTCCATGCCTTCGACAACCGAGATCGACTCGACGCCCTCGGCCGGCTTGTCGGTGACAAGCGCCACGCCGGTGTCGAAGAAGTTCTTGCCTTCGGTCGGAGCCGGCTTGGTGCCGTCCTTGGCCCAGGCGGCGATGGCTTCGATGCCGAGCGATGCCATCAGCAGCGGATATTGCTGCGAGGTGGCGCCGATGACGCCGTCCTTGACGTTGGCAACGCCGGGGCAGCCGCCGTCGACGGAGACGATCAGCACGTCGCCCTCGCGGCCGATGGCTTTCAGCGCCTCATAGGCACCGGCTGCGGCCGGCTCGTTGATGGTGTAGACGACGTTGATCATCGGGTCCTTGGCAAGGAGGTTTTCCATTGCCTTGCGGCCGCCTTCCTCGTTGCCGGCGGTGACGTCGTTGCCGACGATGCGCGGATCTTCCTCGTCGCCCCACTTGCCGGGATCCTTGACGTCGATGCCGAAGCCGGTGAGGAAGCCCTGGTCGCGCAGCACGCCCACGGTCGGCTGGCTGACGGCGAGATCGAGCATGGCGATCTTGGCGTTGGCGGCTTCAGCGCCAAGCGTTGCAGCGGCCCATTTGCCGATCAGTTCGCCGGCAAGGAAGTTGTCGGTGGCGAATGTCGCGTCGGCCGCATCGATCGGGTCGAGCGGCGTGTCGAGCGCGATCACCAGGAGACCGGCGTCGCGGGCCTGCTTGACGGCGGAGACGATCGACGAGGTGTCGGATGCGGTCAGGAGAATGCCCTTGGCGCCATCGGCGATGCAGGTCTCGATGGCTGCAACCTGGCTTTCGTGGTCGCCATCGACCTTGCCTGCATAGGATTTCAGCGACACGCCGAGCTCGGCGGCCTTGGCTTCGGCGCCCTCTTTCATCTTGACGAAGAACGGATTTGTGTCAGTCTTGGTGATCAGGCAGGCGCCGACGCTGTGGCTGGCAGCCTGAGCCGGCGCAGCGGCGAGAGCGCCAAATGCGGCAGCGGCGAACAACGCGGTCTTCAGTGCGGTAGTGGTTTTCATGTGATCCTCCCGGGATTGGCTTTGCAGGTCAGTCTGCATGCGCTCCGAACCGGAAATCCTCACTTCCGTTCTTCGCGTCATCTCCAAGACAACACCAAATGCCAGCGCTTGTCAATTAATAAATAACTCTTAATTAGTAATTGACGGGGGATCGTCTTTGCCGCATTGTTTTGCTAAGGAACAACCGCGATTGAAAATCGTTGCCTTGTGAATGAAAACCAGGTCAACGAAATCGGGGCCAGCAAAACCCGGAGGACACGGACAGGTGCCGCAAGATGCCAAGACCAGCGAAGACCGTGCCGGCTCCGTGAGTCAGGCGATGCGGGGCTCGAACCAGAGCGGGCTGCGCGCCTATAACCAGCGCCTGGTTCTGAGCCTCGTCTACACCCATGGCAATCTG
>JAHJUC010000263.1 GCA_018829385.1 Alphaproteobacteria bacterium | reverse complement strand
GAGGTGTCGCTGGATCGCGGCCAGGAGCAAGGCTTCGGCTTCGGCCTTGTCGGCGATCTTGATGTTCACCTCGGGTTCGATGATCGGCATCAGGCCATGGCCGAGGATCTGCCGGCCGACTTCGAATTGCTGGGCGACGATCGCCTCGATCCCGTCCTTGTCGGCGGCATTGATCACCGAACGCATCTTGGTGCCGAAAATGTTCTTGGCGACAGCCCGCTTGAGCAGCGCGTCGAGCCCGTTCATCGGCTTCATCAGCTGTACGCCGTTTGCCTCGTCCATCAGGCCCTGGTCGACCTTCAGGAAGGGCACGATGCCGCGCTTGTCCCAGAGATAGTCGGCGGTCGGAATGCCATCGATCTCGCCATCCATCGTGCGCTCGAACAGGATCGCGCCGATCACCTTCTCGCCGGTGAAGGCTGGCGACTTGATGATGCGGGCGCGCATGGCGTGGATCTGAGCGAACATTTCCTCGTCATTGGAATAGGCGTCTTCCGCCACGCCATAGAGCTTCAGCGCCTTGGGCGTGGACCCGCCCGACTGGTCGAGCGCGGCGATGAAACCGTCCTTCTCCGCCATCTGTTTCGCCATCGTCGCGTTCATCATGCCTTCACCCCTGGTTATCTGTAGCTTGCGGGCTGCTTTAACAGAAGCTGCGCCGCAGAGAAAATAGGCTTTAGGCGGCTTGAATCGATTGAAAATAATTCAATCGTTTAAATGGGTTGGACAATTGGTCGAAGAGTTAACGTGCTGAAGGCCCCCGTTGACCACCGTCAATGCCGAGCCGGGTTCGATGGCTAGGCTTTATTGAGATCAGGCAGGCAAAGGGAGTGTGGAATGTCCGGATTACTGCGCGGTTTGCTCATCGCGGTTCTGATTGTTGCCGCCCTTGCCGCCGGTTCGCTCGCCTGGCTCAACTGGCGGGTCAATCGCGAGACGGTGACGCCGCTGCAAACGCTCAATGGTGATGGTGCGGCGGGGCGGGCGCTGGCTGTTCTCAGCCCCGGCCTGAGTGCATTTCCGGCCGATGTCATGACGGCCTTCGAGAATGGGCTGGTGGAAAAGGGTTGGCGCATCGGCCACACAACGGCAAGCGCGGAGGCGCCGGCAGATTTTCAGGATTATGACCTGATTGTGCTGGCATCGCCGATTTACAGCGGCAAGGTCGCCCCACCGATGCTCGCCTATATTGAGCGGGCCGGCGATTTTGCCGGCAAGAAGATCGCGGTGCTCGTGACGGCCGGCGGCAAGCCGGACGACTCGATCGCCAATACGAAGGCGCTTCTGACTGAGAACGGCGCGAGGATCGCGGCGGCTCATGGTTATGCGGTCTATCAGTCGAACGATCCGGACAATGCATACCAGGGCGGCAATACAGAGCGTGCGGTACAGATGGCGCATGACGCGGCGCTGGCTCTCGCCGACAGCCTGCAATGACAATGCCTGCGTTGCGCCTGCTGCCGCACGGGCTGACCGCGCTGCGACTGGCGCTGGCGCCGGTTCTCTATCAGCTGATTGTCGCCGGTGAGGGTGATTTGGCGGTGATCGGCCTGGCGCTTGCAATAGCGACGGATGCCGCCGACGGGCCGCTCGCGCGGCGGTTCGGCGTCGCATCGCGAGCGGGCGCCCATTTCGACTTCTGGGCGGATTTCGTTCTGATCGAGGCGGCGTTCGCGGGATTCGCCGCGACCGGGACGGGCCCCTGGTCGATCCCGGTCCTCACCGCGCTGTCGTTCGGCTTCTTCATCGCCACCGTGCGGTTCACGCCGGAAATATACGACCCGGTCGGCCGCAATATCGGCGGGATATTGATGGGATCGGCCTTTGCGGTGCTGGCGCTGCGCGACCTGATGGCCGCGCAGGTCGTCTATATGGTTGCGTTCGGTGCGCTTGTCATGACGATTGGTGCGCGGACAATTTTCATTGCGGGCGTCTGGCGGCCAGGGATCAGCTCTTGAGCACGTCGACACCAGGCAAAGGCTTGCCTTCCATCCACTCGAGAAATGCGCCGCCGGCGGTCGAGACATAGGTGAAATCCTCGGCCACGCCGGCATGGTTGAGCGCCGAGACGGTGTCGCCGCCGCCGGCCACCGACACTAGAAGGCCTTCGCCGGTGCGGCGCGCCGCATGTTGGGCGGCGGAGACCGTGGCTGCATCGAAGGGGGGGATCTCGAAGGCGCCGAGCGGGCCGTTCCAGACCAGCGTGTCGGCCTTGGTGATCCAGGCGTTGATGGCTTCAACGGATTTCGGGCCGACGTCGAGCATCATGGCGTCGGCGGGGATGGCTGAGACGTCGACGGTTTCATTGTCTGCGCCTGCCTTGAACTCGCGGGCGACAACGCCGTCGACCGGCAGCACGATGGCGCATCCGGCGGCTTGCGCTTCGGCCTCGATGGCTCTGGCGGTTTCGGCGAGGTCATGCTCGCAGAGCGACTTGCCGACATTGATGCCGCGGGCGGCCAGGAACGTGTTGGCCATGCCGCCGCCGATCACCAGCGCATCGACCTTCTTCACCAGGTTCTGCAACAGGTCGATCTTGGTGGACACCTTGGCGCCGCCGACGATGGCAACCACCGGACGGGCCGGGTTGCCGAGGCCCTTTTCAAGCGCCACCAGTTCCGCCTGCATGGTGCGGCCGGCATAGGCCGGCAACAGGTGCGCCAGGCCTTCGGTCGAGGCATGGGCGCGATGGGCCGCGGAGAAGGCGTCGTTGACAAATATGTCGCCATTCTCAGCCAGCGCCTTGGCGAATGCGGTAACGTTCTTTTCCTCGCCCGCATGAAAGCGGGTGTTTTCCAGGAGCAGGATGTCGCCATCGACCATGGCGTCCACCGCCTTTTTTGCGGCTTCGCCGATGCAGTCGGCGGCGAAATGGACGCGGTGATCAAGAACGCTTTCGACGATACCGGCAATCGGGTCGAGCGACATCGAGGGAACGGCTTCGCCCTTGGGGCGGCCGAAATGCGCCAGCAGGATCACCCGGGCGCCCTTGCCCGAGAGTTCCATGATGGTCGGCGCGACCCGTTCGATGCGGGTGGTGTCGGTCACCTTGCCGTCCTTGACAGGAACATTGAGATCGACCCGCAAGAGAACGCGCTTGCCGGAAATGTCGGTCAGGTCATCGAGGGTCTTGAATGAGGTCATTGCATTTTCTCCTGTCAAAGGACTCGTTCGAATAGGCCCGGATAATCGACGACAAATCCATTGGAATCGACCGGCAACTCGGCGACAAATGGACGCTCGGCGGCTTGGTAGCGATATCTGCGTCCGGCATCCAGGCAGGTGTAGAACTGCGTGTCGGCGAGCGGCTGGAATGTCGCGAACGGCACATAGAGCACGTGCAGCCGGGTTATTCCGTCGGAAGGCGTCAGATTGAGGCGGCGGATCGGCAATGTATTGGTGAACGGCGTTCCGGTGAAATCAACGTCGAAGCAACCATCATACTGCGGCTGTGGCGTTCCGTCGGCAAGCCGCCAATGCCCTTTTCCATCTGACAGCATTTCAAGCCGTTCGCCGGAGGTCGAGGCGATGCTGAAGGCGCGCACACACCAGTCAGCATCACATTCAATCCGGTAGTGGATGCCGCAGGCCTGGCCGGCTTCGCCGCCGATCAACACGCTTTCAACGTGTATGGATGAACCTGTGGCGCGAACCCCCAGATGTTCCAGCCCCTCTCCCTCGACGGGACGCCAGCGTACCGTTTTGAGGGAAAGGGGCTCAAACATGAACTAGATCAGCTTTGCCATCGCAACGGCGGTGTCGCCCATGCGGTTGGAGAAGCCCCACTCGTTGTCGTACCAGGTCAGGATCGAGCACAGGGTGCCGTCCATCACCTTGGTCTGGTCCATGTGGAAGACCGAGGAATGCGGGTTGTGGTTGAAGTCGATGGAGACGTTCGGCTCGTCGGTGTAGCCCAGAACCCCCTTCAACGCGCCGTCGGCGGCGTCGCGGATGGCCTTATTGATCTCGTCAACAGAGGTCGAGCGCTTGGCGATGAACTTCAGGTCGACGACCGAGACGTTCGGGGTCGGCACGCGGATCGACATGCCGTCGAGTTTGCCGTTGAGATCGGGAAGCACCAGACCAACGGCCTTGGCCGCACCCGTCGAGGTCGGGATCATCGACATGGCGGCGGCGCGGGCGCGGTAGAGATCCTTGTGCATGGTGTCGAGCGTCGGCTGGTCACCAGTGTAGGAATGGATCGTCGTCATCATGCCCTTTTCAATGCCGATGGCATTGTGCAGGACATGGGCGACCGGCGCCAGGCAGTTGGTGGTGCAGGATGCGTTGGAGACAACGAGATCATCCTTGGTCAGCACATTGTGGTTGACACCGTATACGATGGTCTTGTCCGCGCCGGCGGAAGGGGCGGAGACGAGGACGCGCTTGGCGCCGGCTTCGAGATGAATGGCGGCCTTCTCGCGTGCGGTGAAGATGCCGGTGCATTCCATCACGATGTCGATGCCGAGATCGCCCCAGGGCAGGTTCTTCGGATCGCGCTCGGCGAAGACCTTGAAGGAGTCGCCGCCTTCGATGCGGATGGTGTCGCCGTCGACTTCGACCGTCTTCGGGAACTTCCCGTGGACCGAATCCCAGCGCATCAGGTGTGCGTTGGTTTCAACCGGACCGAGGTCGTTGATCGCCACGATGTCGATATCGGTGCGGCCGGATTCATAAATGGCCCGCACAACATTGCGGCCGATACGGCCAAATCCGTTAATGGCAATCCTGGTCTTCATGCTATTCCTCCGTCCTGGGTCCGAGTGCGCCTGTATCCCTCAAGGATCAGGCTTCGTCATGTAAGCGGGCTTCGACCGCGGCCACTGCGGCTGCGGCGGTGATGCCGAAATGCTCGTAGAGTTCCTTGTAAGGTGCGGATGCGCCGAACCCGGTCATGCCGATGAACAGGCCATCCGAACCGATGAAGCGGTCCCAGCCCTGGCGGATGCCCGCCTCGATGGCGATCTTGACCTTGGAATCCCCGATAACCGCCTTTTTATACTCCATGCTTTGTTCTTCGAACAACTCGAAGCAGGGCACGGAGACCACACGGGTGGTGTGACCTTTCGCCTCAAGCAGCTGGCGGGCTTCAAGCGCGATCTCGATTTCCGAGCCGGTGGCGAAGATGGTGACATCCGCGTCGCTGGCAGAAACCAGATCGTAAGCGCCATAGGCGCAGAGGTTTTCTTCGGTGAAATCGGTGCGCACGGCCGGCAGGTTCTGACGGGTCAGCGCGATGCCGCTCGGGCGCTTGCCCTGTTCGAGCGCAATCTCCCAGCATTCGGCGGTTTCGACAACGTCGGCCGGCCGGAACATCAGCAGGTTCGGGATGGCGCGCAGCGCCGCCATCTGTTCGACCGGCTGGTGGGTCGGTCCGTCTTCGCCAAGACCGATGGAATCATGGGTCAGAACGTGGATGACACGGATGCCCATCAGCGCAGCGAGGCGGATCGAAGGCCGGCAGTAATCGGAGAAGATCAGGAAGCCGCCGGAATAGGGGATCAGGCCGCCATGCAGCGCGATGCCGTTCATGATCGCGGCCATGCCGTGTTCACGAATGCCGTAGTGAATGAAGCGACCGGAGAAATCGTCCGGAGTTATCGCCTTGGTCTGGCTGGTGCGGGTGTTGTTGGAGCCGGTGAGGTCGGCCGATCCGCCGATGGTTTCGGGAACCACGCCGTTGATCACCTCGAGCGCCATTTCCGAGGCCTTGCGGGTGGCGACCGTTGGCAGGTCTTCCGCCAGCTTCTTCTTGTAGGCGGTGATGGCGGGCTGCAGTTCGCCCGGCAGCTCGCCGTTCATGCGGCGCTCGAACGCCATGCGGATGTCGTTGTCGGCGTCGGCCAGGCGGGCTTCCCAGGCTTTCCGGTCCTTGACCGAGCGCAGGCCGGCCAGCCGCCAGGCATCGAGAATGTCGGACGGGACGACGAACGGCTCTTCGGCCCAGCCCAGCGCCTTGCGGGTGCCGGCGATTTCCTTGTCGCCGAGCGGCGAGCCGTGGGCGCCGCTGGTTCCGGCCTTGTTGGGAGCCCCGAAACCGATGACGGTCTTGGCCGCGATCAGCGTCGGCCGGTCCGATTTCTGCGCGGCTTCGATGGCCTGTGCGATGGCGTCGGGATCGTGGCCGTCGATGTCGAGCGTGTTCCAGCCCGATGCCGCGAAGCGGGCAAGCTGGTCGGTGGAATCGGTGAGCGAAACCGGCCCGTCGATGGAGATCGAATTGTTGTCCCAGAACAGGATGAGCTTGTTCAGCTTGAGATGGCCCGCGAGCGAAATCGCTTCCTGGCTGATGCCTTCCATCAGGCAGCCGTCGCCAGCCAGCACATAGGTGTAGTGTTCGACCAGATCGGAGCCGAACTCCTGGGCAAGCTTGCGTTCCGCCATGGCCATGCCGACGGCGTTGCCGATGCCCTGACCGAGCGGGCCGGTGGTGGTTTCAATGCCCGCGGCGTGGCCGTATTCGGGGTGGCCGGCGGTGGGAGAGCCCAGCTGGCGGAAATTCTTGATGTCCTCAAGCGAGATGTCGTCATATCCGAGCAGGTAGAGCAGCGAATAGATCAGCATCGAGCCGTGGCCGGCGGACAGGACGAAGCGGTCGCGGTCGGCCCAGTCGGGCTTTTTCGGATCGAAGGTCAGATAGCGCGAAAACAGCACCGTGGCGACATCGGCTGCGCCCATGGGCAGGCCTGGATGTCCGGATTTGGCTTTCTCTACAGCATCCATGGACAAAAACCGGATCGCATTGGCCATCCGGTCGTGTTTTTCGCGTGAAATCATGATGGTTCCGCCTAGTCGCGTTCATGTCAGGTCCGGGCTTGATCAAGACCGGATCGAAGGCCGCGCACACATAGCAGTTGCTTCGCCGGAGTCAACAAATGCCTTGGCTGCAAACGCCTGGGGATGCAAAAGGTGGTTTTGTTGACGCCCCGTTCGGCTGATGCGTAAACTCGCGCTCACAAGTGTCCGGAATTCAAGCGATTCGGCTTGCACTCCAGATCCAGGGAAGCTGATGATGCCGGTTGAAAAGACAGTACAATCCGCACTTGAGGCATTGAAAAAAGCCTTGAATCAGCTCGACAATGAAGTCGATCGGCAGGTGGAGGCGAGCCGCAGCTCGGTTGAAGCGGCGGCCGAACTGGACCGGATGATCGAGGATCGCACACGGATCGCGCTGGAACTTGACCAGTCGCAGGACAGGGCCAACCGCCTGGAAGAGGCCAATCGCGAGGTTTCCCGCCGGCTGGTGACGGCCATGGAAACGATCAGGGCGGTTCTCGACCGCTGACACTGTGAATTGTCAAATCGCATTTGCCTTCGATCAGCCGGGGTCGTGCAAAACAGGATGTGTTGAATGGCTCAGGTTACGGTTACCATTGACAGCAAGACCTACCGGATGGCCTGCGAGGAAGGCCAGGAAGAGCATCTGAGCGATCTTGCCGGGCGTTTCGACCGCTATGTCGGCCATCTGAAGAACCAGTTCGGCGAGATCGGTGACCTGCGCATCACGGTGATGGCCGGAATCATGGTGATGGATGAGCTGCACGAATTGCAGCGCCGGATGCGTGGGCTCGAGGCCGAGGTCGAAACACTGAAAAAGACCCGCGACAATGCGCTGAGCAAGGCCGACAAGACCGATCATGATCTGGCCCAGGCCTTGTCCGAAGTCACCGGCAAGATCGAGCAGATCGCCGGGAAATTGTCCGGGCGGGGCTGAGCGCCGAAACGGACAATCGGAGCCGGTATCTGCGCCGGGAACGGATCACGGGTTCAGGACTTTTCGGGTGCGGATTTCAGGCTCGCCGCCTGGCCAGCAAGGGATTGAGGCTCCCAAAGGTCCCGGATATCCCTTACCAGTGCGGTATAAAGCTCCGAGCTGCAATTTGCCGATTGGAGTTGGGCCCGGCATGACCTATATAGCAGGAGCGATCTGCGCCTCTCGACAGGATACGTAATCCCTGGGGCCTTAATTGATCCAAAGGGAGCTGTCCCTGACCGGACCCGTGGGTCCGGACATATGGCGCCCACCTACGTTGTAGGTTCCCAGGATCAATAAATCCATCGGTTGCCGTGGATCGCACTCAGTCTTTCGATGATGTTCGGATCAGGCCCGTGGGCTGCAGCTGCCTGCCGTGGCCGGCGGGAACGGCTGTCCAACCCTACAAATTCCATCGGCCGCAGGCAGGCGACGGTTCAGTCCTTCGCCTTCGGGGAGTTGCTGTTGGCGAATGCAAGGCGAATGCGTTTGTAGCATTCACAGGACTTGCCTTCCAGAATGCTGCGATCTGTGATTGTCACATTACCGCGCGTGTATTTGAGTGCGCCCGCATTCATCAAGGCGTTGCACACCGAGCTGACCGTCGCGCGGCGCATGCCCAGGACCTTGGATATCCCCTGCTGGGTCAGTTGAAATGTGTCCGAGTTCACGCGGTCATGGGCGTGCAGAAGCCAACGGCTGACCCGCTGTTCGGCCTTGTGAAGACTGTTGCAGGCAACGGATTCCATCAATTGCACGGTCAGCGACTTGGCGTAACGCATCATGGCGTCGCGGACGCAGGGATAATTCTCGATTGCCTCGTCGAGATCCTTGATCGAAATCCAGGACGCATATCCGGGAACCTGAACCGTCGGCTCGCTGATCGTCTTGCCGCCACCGAAAATGAAGGCAATGCCAATGAACCCTTCATTGCCGATCGAGGCTTTCTCGACGCTTCGTCCGTCCTGCATCTGGGCCATCAGGCATATGACACCCTCATGCGGAAAGATCGCGTGGGTGAACAGTTCCCCGTCCTTGTAGAGAACCTGACCCTCCGACAATCGCTTGACGACGGCGCGTGACTCCAGGAATGCGGTTGCATCGGGCCGCAATGCCAGCAGGATTTTGTTCCGGGTGTCGAAATCACCGATCATTTCAGTTTTCAATTCTCTTCGCCTTTTGCGGATCCATCACTGGATCCAATTCAACACAAAGTACGTCTTAATAACGAAAATAGTAAAGAATTGTTAATTATATTGTACGTACGGTATCGTTCACATGCAGAGCGATAACGTTCATAAAGACATTTTCAGATGAACGGACGTGTTGGGGGACATGCCAATGATTCTTGAGGAAACCGACGGCGGTCACGGCAATTTTTCCAGCGCTACTCAATCCAGAGGCGGGTATTCTGTTCAGAACATAGCGTATCATGAAGCATGCAATGAGTTGATCGCTTACAAAGAAGCTTTAGATCAAAATACTATTGTATCGATTACGAACAGATCTGGAGTGATAACCTACGCAAATGAAAAATTCTGTAAAATAAGCAAATATAGAAACGAAGAGCTTGTCGGACGGAAGATAAGCCTCTTGAACTCCGGATTCCACGCACGGGAGTTCTTTGCGGATATGTGGAGAACCATTGGCAGCGGCCGTCCCTGGCGGGCCGAAATATGCAATCGTGACAAGAATGGTGATTGCTATTGGGTCGATACGACTATCGTGCCCAAACGCAATCAGTTCGGAAAAATCGATGGATACGTCTCGATCCGGTACGATATTACCGAACGCAAGGCGATTGAAAAGGCCCTGCATGATGAAGTGGAAAAGAGAAGAGATACGGAACTACTTCTTCGGGAATTGATCGCAACCATTCCTGATGGCGTTGTTGCATTTGATGTGGATGACAAATTACTTCATTTCAACAAGGCGTATAAGGATTTTCACACGGCGAAAGCGAAGCATCTTGTCGCGGGGATGTCGTTTGCGGACTTGCTCAAGATTGCTGTTGAAAACAATCAGTATCAGGGCCTGCCCGAGGATCCGAAGGCACGTGAAGCCTACATTGAAAGCCGGCTCAAGCGGCATTACAATCCGGGCAATCCGATCATTCAGCAATTGAGTGACGGCCGCTGGATCCAGGTGCAGGAACGGCGTTCGAAGGCGGGCTACACAGTCGGTATCTGCACCGACATCACCGACATCAAGCAGGCCGAGAGAACGATAAAAATCCAGGCCGAGCAGGATTCCCTGACGGGTTTGTCGAACCGCTCCGTGCTGATCAACCGGCTGACCAGGGCCCTGGGCGACCGCAAGGGAGTGGAGCAGACCGGTGCGCTTGTTCTGATCGATCTCGATCATTTCAAGGATGTGAACGACACGCTTGGCCATGACGCGGGTGACAAGCTGCTGATCGAGGTCGCCCAGCGGCTTACCGAGGTCCTGCGCAAGACCGACACGGTGGCGCGCATCGGCGGAGACGAATTTGCGATCTTGCTGCCCAATGTCAGCACCATTTCCGAAGTCGAGAAGATCGGCGAGAAAATCGTGTCGAGGCTCAGCGAAATCTTCATGTTGGGTCACAGGGTCGTGCGCCCGGGCTGCAGTCTGGGAGTGACGTTCTTTCCCGCCGATGGATCTACGCCAAAGGACTTGCTGAAGAACGCCGATATCGCCCTGTACCATGCCAAGGCGAGAGGCCGCGGCGTCTGGTCGTTTTACAATCCCGCGCACAAGCGGCAGGTGGAGCAGCGCCAGGCGACTGCCGATGCTTTGCGTGCGGCGCTATCTGAAAACCAGATCGAAATTGCGGCCCAGACCCAGGTATGCTTCCGCACGGGCAAGCATATCGGGTTCGAGATCCTCGCCCGATGGAAACACCGCGGAAGCTACGTGCCGCCTTCGGAATTCATTCCGGTCGCAGAAGAAACCGGGCTGATCATCCCGCTCGGCCAGGCGGTCCTGGAGCAAGCCATGTCGATGGTGCGCGACATCAGGGACAAGGGCCTTGATCCCGGCCGGGTTGCGGTCAATGTCGCCGCTTCCCAGCTCAAGCAGCATGATTTTGCCGGAACGGTGATCTCGATGCTTGACCGGTATGGGCTTGAAGCCGATGTGCTGGAAATCGAAGTCACGGAAAATGTGCTGCTCGATCGCGTCAGCAACCAGATCGGGCGGTCGCTGGATGACCTGCACCGTCTCGGCGTGCAGATCGCGCTCGATGATTTTGGCACCGGTCATGCGTCGCTTTCGCATCTGAAGCGGTTCCCCGTGCACTGTCTCAAGATCGATCAGTCCTTCGTCCGCGAGATCCAGACCGGAACCGAGGACGCGATCATCGTTCGAGCGATCATAAATCTCGCCCACAATCTCGGCATGCGGGTGGTTGCAGAGGGCATCGAGACCCGGGATCAATTCGAGCTTCTGCGCGAGCAGGCCTGCGATGTCGGGCAAGGCTATCTGCTTGGAAAGCCGGTCGCTCCTGCAGAGGCGTTTTCGTTTTGCGCGCCTGCCGCGTTTGACGAACCGGCAACAGATATCGATCCGGGACGGTTTGCTCCCGGATTGAAACGAGCCGCATCAGGTTAGAGTTTCGCGGTGCATGGCATAGGAGCTCCGGAAAATTAATAAGAACAGATAGTTGCGAACCGGAACCGGCAGTGGAGCAGTTTACTCAAAACACCACAAAGGACGGGAACAATGAAGAATTCTACACATGCTGAGGTCGCATCCGACCAGGACATGCGCGGTCGGCTGGATTTTATCGGCCTGAATGAAAAGGGCTGCGCGGACTTGCGCCAGCTCAAGCCGCTGATCGAACGCGAGCTGCCCAAGGGGCTGGACCGGTTCTACGAAACTGTGTCGAAAACGCCGGAGGCCCGGAGGTTCTTCTCCTCCGAGAAGCACATGAGCGGCGCCAAGGGCGCGCAGCTCAGGCATTGGGAATCGATTGCCAGCGGTTGCTTCAACGAGGACTATGTCGAGCGTGTTCGCACCATTGGCGCCGTGCATGCGAGGATCGGGCTTGAGCCGAGATGG
>JAHJUC010000262.1 GCA_018829385.1 Alphaproteobacteria bacterium | reverse complement strand
TCAACACCGCCCCGACGATCCTGGCATGTTTCTGCTTGCCGATATCGAGCGCGGTGGCAGAGGTCGAAGTCGCTTCAGTGGTCATCGCCATGAGTGTTATTTACCCTGTTCGGTTACGGGCTTTCGAAAGCCCCAGGGGAACAGTGCGCGCACCAGCAGAGGTGCGGCGATGAAGACAATGATCAGCGCCTGGATGATCCCGATCAGATCGATGCTGACCCCGGCGTCGACCTGCATCTGCCGGCCGCCGGCCTCGAGCCCGCCAAACAGCAGCCCGGCGAACAGCACCCCGACCGGATGCGACCTGCCGAGCAGCGCCACGGCAATGGCGTCAAATCCGATGCCGGCGGAAAAACCCGGCGTCACCCGGTCGAGCACGCCGAGCACCTGCACCGAACCGGCAAGCCCCGCCAGAGCGCCCGCCGAAGCCATCGCCAGGACGATGATCAGACCCGATCGCATGCCGGCGAAACGGGCCGCATCCGGATTGGCGCCGCTGGCCCGGAACTCGAAGCCGATCTTGGTCCTGAACAGCAGCCAGTAGACCAGGTAGACCGCCGCAAGCGCCAGGAAGATGCCGGCATGGACGCGAAGGTTGGGATCGACCCAGTCCAGCAATCGCGGCAGTCCCGCGTGGTCCGGAACCGACTTGGAAATCGGATCTGCGCGGCCTGGCCGCTGCACGAAGGGCAGCCGCAACATGTAGTCGATCAGGCGGTAGGCGATCAGGTTGAGCATGATCGTGGAAATCACCTCATGCGCGCCGGTGGCGGCACGCAGCCAGCCCGCGATCCC
This sequence comes from Alphaproteobacteria bacterium, assembly GCA_018829385.1. Classification (GTDB taxonomy): domain Bacteria; phylum Pseudomonadota; class Alphaproteobacteria; order Rhizobiales; family Rhizobiaceae; genus Hoeflea. Next base: position 1,370 of record JAHJUC010000262.1, on the reverse strand, counting down.
GGCATAGAACGCGCCCGCCAGCGCCCCGCTCAGAAGGCAGAGCGGTAAAAGCACGAAAACCGGAAGCCCGGCGAAACTGAACCCGGTGATCACCGCCGCCATTCCCCCCATCAGGATCTGGCCTTCCGCGCCGATGTTGAACAGCCCGGTGCGAAACCCGAGCGCCAGCCCGAGCCCGGCGAGAATGAGCGGCGTTGCCGCGGTCAGCGTCTCCGATAGCGCGTTGAGCGAGCCGACCGAGCCCTGCAGCAGTGCCAGGTAGGACCTGGCAATTGTCGCCGGCTCCACACTGGTCGCCAGCATGGTCAATGCACCGAGCACCAGTGCTGCAACGATTGCAAACAGCGGCACGATGACCATGTCTTCGAATTCGTGCCGCCCGGGCGCCGCCCGCTTGAGCAGGCCCTGGATGGCAGTGTCGGTCTTTCCCTCGCTCATGCCCCTGCCCCCGCCATCGCCAATCCGACGGCATTCTTGTCGACCTCGCCCTTGCTGGCGTCAAACTCGGCCACCACCCTGCCCTTGAACATCACCAGGATGCGGTCCGACAACGCCAGGATCTCGTCAAGCTCGGAAGAGACGATCAGCACGCCGTCTCCCTCGTCCCGGGCATCGATCAGCCGCTGGTGGATATATTCGATCGACCCGACATCGAGACCGCGGGTCGGCTGTGCGGCGATCATGAACTTTGTGTCGCGCGACATTTCCCGCGCCACGACGAGCTTCTGCTGGTTGCCGCCCGAAAGGGTTCCGGCTTCGGCAAACACCGAGGGTGTCCGAACGTCGAAATCGACGGCGCTCCGGGCCGCATTCTCCTGGACCTTGTCCCAGCGGATCTGCATGCCCGAGGAAAATCGCTCGTCGTAATAGGTGTCGAGCACCATGTTCTCGGCCACGGTGAAGCCGGCAATGATGCCGGCGCGCTGGCGGTCCTCGGGAATATGGGCGATGCCCATCCTGTGACGCGCCCGCGGCGAGGCGCGGGTGATATCGGCGCCGGCAAAGCGGATAGACCCGCTGGCGGCTTCCCGCACGCCTGCAAGCGCTTCGACCAGCGCGGTCTGGCCGTTGCCCTGCACGCCGGCAATGCCCACGATTTCACCGCTCCTGACCGAAAAGCTCAAGTGATCGACGGATATCGAGCCGTTCTCGTGGAGCACCACAAGATCATCGATCTCCATCAGGACCGGGCCTGGTTCAAAGGTTTTCTTGACCACGTCGAAGCTGACCGGACGGCCGACCATCATCTCAGCCAGTTGCATCGTCGTCGCCGTTGCCGGATCGCTCTCGCCGACGATCTCGCCGCCGCGCAGCACGCTGATCCGGTCGGCGATCTCGAGGATCTCGTTGAGCTTGTGGGTGATGAACAC
>JAHJUC010000029.1 GCA_018829385.1 Alphaproteobacteria bacterium | reverse complement strand
TTGAACGCGACATGCATCAGGCGGCTGCGGATTGCGAGGTCGTCCCGGTGGCTGGCTGGACCGTGCCGTCCTCGCGGTCGGCCAAATCCGCCAGCGGAGCCACGCTGGTTGCTGCCTCCCCCCGATGCCAACCGCACGTTACGGCAGATTTCGAGGGGCCTTCCTCCCGCCTGGCTCGAAGCGTTCGCGATCCATCCGGCAGCGGGAGCGGGATCAGTGTGGCACGGGGGTGGAGGGTGGGGAAAAGATCGGGGGGAGTTTGGGGGCAAGCGGTTGGGATTGCTGCGGCGGGGGCGCGGATTTGTGCACCAGTTCTGCGGCTTTCGCGGAGCCCAATCTCCCCCCTTCGCTTCCCGGCATGGATCGATTGGCTCCGAAACGGCCGGTGGCCGCCTCGTAGCAGGCCGGTATCGGATTGGTGATGCGGGCGATGGCTGCCCCGATGCCGGTTAGGTGTTATGTTCCGTGCGGGTTGCCGAGAGCAAAGGAAGCGGGAACCATCTGTGTTTCGACATCAATCCGCACCTCGTCGCCCAGCACAGGGATCGCGAAATCGAACCCCCATTGGCTGCGCAGGATGGTGGCCGATGCTGAGAAGCCAAGCTTCGCCGTTTTCTCCAGCGGATGGTGCGCCAGCGAACCGTTGAAGCTCACATCCAGGATTGCCGGCTTTGTCTGGCCCCGCATGGTAAGCATGCCGTCCACCTTGCCCGTCTTCTCGCCGGTGATCCGGATGGACTTTGACACGAAGCTGATCGGCTGGCCTGCGAAGAACTGCGGGGCCGTCGCCAGCTTGGCATCGAAATCCTCGATTTCGGGCCATGGATAATCGGTTCTCACCGACATCGGATCGATTGTAACTTCAAGCGTCGAGGTTTCCGGCTCGGAGGGATTCCACTCCAGCTTTGCCTCTACCCCGGAGAACCGGGCGAAATATCTCGACAGACCAAAATGATCGAAAGACCATTGCAGCGTCGAATGCGCGGGATCGGTCTTGTAGGTTCCGGCCGGCGCCACTTTCACTGTCTCTCCGGCGAGGGCCGGAGGTGTGGCAAGGGCCATGGCGCAAGCCAGGGTACAGAGCGTATTGCGAAGCAGCATAGTTTATCCTTTCGGGTTTCGCCGCAACGGTCGACCGATGCCACGGTCGACCGTTAAAGCGGCGGTTGTACCAAGCGATGGTGGTTGTCGGGATCAGGCTGCGCGTGCGGCTTCTTCGACGAGGAAACGGAGCCCGAACTCGGCTGCGATCGCATCGATCTCCGCGGGCGTCTCGGGCCGACCAAGCTCAACGGCCGGGAAGAAACCTTCGAAGCCGCCGGGCGTGACCATCACCATCAGGTGTCCCTCTTCAGAACCGACGTTCTGGAAGCGATGCGGAATGCCGCGCGGCAGGACAATGCAGCCCCCTTGTCCGAGCTCGACATACTCGTCCGTGCACCAGAATCCAAAACGGCCGGACATGACACGGAAGAACTCATCTTCGCGCTCATGGACATGCAGCGGCGGGCCTTCGCCGGGCGGAACGATCGCTTCGAGCATACCGAAGGAGCCGCCAGTGTCCTGGGCCCAGATACGGATGATGTGCTTTCCGAACGCCATGGCCAGCCGGCCGTCGTCGCTCGTCGATATTGCAGGGTGGGTGAAGGTCTTCATCGTCTTTCTCCTGATGGAAGTTGTTGCCTCATCACGTGAGGACGAAAGCCAATTACTCTGTGTGAGCATGCGTGATAAGATCGATGAATTGACAACACTAGACGGATAATTGAACAATGCGGACCCTGGATCCCCTGGATGGCATTGCGGCGTTCCTCGCTGTCGCCGACACGCTGAACTTCACCCAGGCTGCCGACGAACTTGGCATGTCACGCGCGACCGTCGGTGCGCAGATCCGGCAACTCGAGGATCGGCTCGGAATCAGGCTGCTGCACCGCTCCACCCGCAAGGTCACGCTGACTGAGGCCGGTTCGGCCTATCGCGAGGCGCTTTCTGGTGTCCTTCCTCAGATCCGGGAGGCGGAACGGGCTGCAACGGCGTTTCACGAGGAGGCCGTGGGGCGGCTGAAGATCTCCGCGCCACCGGATCTCGGTCGGATGGTGGTTGTGCAAGCCGTCAACGAGTTCATTCAGCGCAATCCGGCCGTGGCAATCGAGCTCGATCTATCCCATCGTGCCGTCAACGTGATCGACGAGGGCTACGACCTGGCCATCCGCGGACGGCTGACGGTTGAAGACACGCTGATCACGCGGCAGCTGACAACCTCCCGCATCGTGATTTGCGCTTCACCAGATTACCTGTCGCGGCATGGCACTCCGAAGGAGCCCTATGACCTCGCCGGCTACGCGTGCCTGCATTTCGCTGAACTGCGATGGGGCCGCATCTGGCCGTTCAGCCGCAACGGCGAGGATCTGCGTGTCCCGATCAGGCCAGCCTTCGAGGTCAATGATGCGCTCAGTCTGCGGGATGCGGCGTTGCTGGGAGCGGGGATAACGTTGCTGCCATCCTACATCGTCAGCGAGGATCTGGCACAGGGCCGCCTCGTCGCTCTTTTGACCGACTGGGACACAGGGAGTGTTCCAATCCATGTCGTCTATCCTGCCAACCGCCACATCGCAATCAAGGTGCGCCGTTTCGTGGACTTCATAGCCGAGAAGATCCGGGCGTTTAGCTGAACCGGATGCACCGGCCTGGCAAACGGCCCCTGCTCCGCTAGGTTCCAGGGTCCCGCCGGCCCGAGGCCTGAAAGCCCCGCCCGGCCTACACAGCGAGACCTTGATGCCATGCGAGCAGCTGCCGTCCTCATTCTCTTCCTCCTGCCGGGGCTGGCCTTGGCCAATGACTGGGAGGCGCTCGAGCAGCCCGGCGCCATGGCGATCATGCGCCATGCGCTGGCGCCGGGCACGGGCGATCCTTCGGAGTTCAGGCTGGGCGACTGCGCGACGCAACGAAACCTCGACGCGCGCGGACGCGAGCAGGCCCGGCGCATCGGCGAGGCGTTCCGCGCGCGCGGGATCGCGTTCAGGCGGGTGCTGTCGAGCCAGTGGTGCCGGACGCGCGAGACCGCCGACCTTCTCGATCTCGGCCCGGTCAGCGATGCGCCGCCGCTCAACTCCTTCTTCCAGGATTTTGCCACGCGCGAGCGGCAGACCCGCGAGACCCGCGCGCTCATCGGTTCGGCCGAGGGACGGCTGATGCTGGTGACGCACCAGGTCAACATCTCGGCGCTTACCGGGCGGGGCACGCGGTCAGGCGAAGTCCTCGTCATCCGCGACACGGACGGCGAGATCGAGATTCTCGGCAGCATCCTGATCGATCCCTGAGGCCGCGAAACCCTGGCTGCCGAGATGATGGCGTGATCCGGGTTTACGCCGCGCATAGCCGTCGCCTGCTGCGGCCCCCGCCCCCGATTGACACCCCCTTCCCCCCGGGCCACTCTCGCCGCATCGTCCACCGGAGCCCCTTGCCATGTCCGTCGAATTCCTGATCACCACGCTGATCGTGGTGGTGCTGCCCGGGACCGGGGTGATCTACACGCTTGCCGCG
>JAHJUC010000028.1 GCA_018829385.1 Alphaproteobacteria bacterium | reverse complement strand
CCGAATACGGCCGGACCTATTATTCAAGGCACGACTACGAGGCGATCGAGACCGACAGCGCCAACAAGCTGATGGCAGCCCTTGAGGCGAAGCTTGATCGGCTCGCCGGCCATCAGACCGGATCCCTGACGATCGAAAAGGCCGACAGCTTCACCTATCACGACCCGGTCGATGGCTCGGTCAGCCGCAATCAGGGGCTTCGGATCTTCTTCCAGGGCGGGTCGCGCCTGGTCTTCAGGCTCTCGGGAACCGGCACCTCCGGCGCGACACTGCGGATTTACATGGAGCGCTATGAACCCGATCCGGCCCGCCACGATCAGGACACGCAGGCTGCTCTGGCACCGCTGATCACTGCAGCGGAGGAACTCGCCGAAATTGCCAGGCGAACCGGGCGCGATGCTCCGACCGTCATCACCTGATGATCAGGCTTCCCGATTCCGGACTGCCCGGCAAGCCCGGCGCTGAACTGACTGCCACCGGCGCACATTTTGTCGTGCGGGCACCCGGGGCATCTTCGGTCACGCTTTGCCTTTTTGACCAGTCGGATCTCGAGATGGCCCGCCACGACATGATACCGGGCGATGTCGGAACATTTGCCGCCTTCGTCGAGGGGCTGCAGGCCGGCGCCCGATACGGCCTTCGCGCCCATGGTCCCTGGCAGCCCGAAGCAGGCTACCGGTTCGATAACTCAAAACTGCTCGTCGATCCTTACGCCACAAGGATTGACCGGCCCTTCTCCTATTCCCCCCTTCTGGCGGAATTTGGTGAAGATACCCGAGGTATCGTTCCGAAAGCCATTCTGGAGACGCCGCGGCCGCCGCTCAATCCGGGCCGTCCGCTGTTTCAACCCGGCGGCCTGACCTACGAGATACCGGTTCGCGCCTTCACGATGCTTCACCCCGATGTGCCCGAGGAGGACCGGGGAACAATCCGGGCATTGGCGCACCCTTCGATTGTCGATCATCTCAGCAAGCTTCGTGTCAGCGCCGTCGAACTGATGCCCATTGCCGCATGGATCGACGAGCGGCATCTGCCGCCGCTCGGGCTGACCAATGCCTGGGGCTACAATCCGGTGACCATGCTGGCGCTCGATCCGCGTCTGGCTCCGGGTGGCATTGAAGATCTACGGCACGCGGTAGAGGCGCTGCATGCAGCCGGCATCGGTGTCATTCTCGATGTCGTTTTCAACCATACCGGCGAAAGCGATATCCATGGGCCGACCCTGTCGCTGCGCGGGCTGGGCAACGCCACCTATTACCGCCACGACCGGCACACTCCGGGTACGCTCGTCAATGACACCGGCTGCGGCAACACGTTGGCCTGTGACCGGCCGGAAGTCCAGGAACTGGTTCTCACCGCGATGCGGCATTTCGTGACACAGGCCGGCATCGACGGGTTCCGCTTCGATCTGGCCCCGATCCTTGGCCGCGACGCGAATGGCTTTTCCTCCGAAGCAGCATTGTTGCAACTCATCGTCGATGATCCCGTCCTGCATGACCGGGTGCTGATTGCCGAACCCTGGGACATCGGTCCGGGCGGCTATCAGCTTGGCAATTTCGGCCCGCCCTGGCTCGAGTGGAACGATCATGCACGCGATGAAATCCGCCGCTTCTGGCGCGGCGACAGCACCATGACCGGCGCCTTGGCGACGCGGCTTTCCGGCTCTTCCGATATCTTCGCCAAAGGCGGCAGCACAGGGACCCGCAGCGTCAACTTCGTTGCCGCGCATGACGGGTTCCCGCTTGGTGACCTTGTGTCCTTTGAGAAAAAGCACAACGAGGCAAACGGCGAGGACAACCGGGATGGACATGACGCCAATCATTCCTGGAACAACGGGGTCGAAGGCTCAACCGATGATCCGGCGATCCTTGCCGCGCGCGAAGCCGATGCCAGGGCTCTGATCGCCACCCTGTTCGCTAGCCGCGGCACGATCCTCCTGACTGCCGGCGATGAGTTCGGTCACAGCCAGCGCGGCAACAACAATGCCTATGCGCAGGACAATGCGATCACCTGGCACGATTGGGGCAACCTCAACCAGGACAGGTTGGAATTCACCCAGGCCTGGGCCGAACTCAGGACGCAATTGCCGCTTCTGACGAGGTTGCAATTCATGCAGGACAGTGACGGTTCATCTGTCCCCGACCAGGTGTCGTGGCTGACCACCGATGGCCATCCGATGCAACCCGCGGACTGGGAAGACCCCAACCGGGATGGGTTCATGATGGTGCTCGGACCGGAGGGTGGGCGGTTGACGATGGTGTTCAACCGCAGCCATCGGGAAATCCGTTGCGTGTTTCCCGGCTCACCGGGACTGTGGTTCCCCGCAAGCCCGCATGCCTCGATCGAGAATGCCGTCCCGCCCCGCTCGGTGGTTTGCTGGCGGGAAATGCCCGTCTGACGACCAAACACCTATGATTTCCGGTGAATTCTGATTTCATTAAGCTGATGCATCGATTGATGTATCACTCTATTGAGTGCAAAACCGGCACACGTCTGAACCTAGGAGATTTACGTGCAGCGAGTGATTTCAATAACGGAGGTCAAGGATCTCGTCGGAACCGAACTCGGTGTGTCCGAGTGGATGGACGTGCCGCAATCGCGCATCGACATATTCGCGGACGCCACCGACGACCACCAGTTCATCCACGTTGACCCGGTCCGTGCGGCGGAAACACCCTTTGGCGGAACCATTGCTCACGGCTTCCTGACGCTCTCGATGCTGTCGGCCATGCATTCTGAAGCGGTCCCCAAACTGAAGGAAACCAATTTCGGCATCAATTACGGTTTCAACAAGATCCGCTTCATGGCGCCCGTGCCTGTCAACGGTCGAATCCGCGGCCGGTTCTTCCTCAAGGAAGCAAGGCTTCGCGGTCCCGGCAGGATGATGACAACCTATGAGGTGACGATCGAGATTGACGGTGTGAAGAAGCCCGCCATGACGGCCACGTGGTTGACCATCATCCAGTTCGATCCCGAGGTCTGGCCGCAGACATGAGAAAGTGTCTGCAGGCGTGCTCCGCACCTGCAGACCAGCCGGACAGGTCGGATATCCCCTGCTACGCCAGGCAATCCTTCGCGGATTCCGACAGCATGCCGAAAGCATAGTCCGAAAATGAGCGCCAGCATTCCACCCGGAACTCATTTTCCGCGGTGCGAAGGATCACCACCTCGATTTTTCCCATGACCGTGCGGGTCGCCGAGCCGACCGGAAACACCTTGTCGCTCAGGTTCTGCGGACAACCGCTTTGCACCGTGGCCCGGGCACCCTTGCCGCTGACCAGAATGGCCGTGTTGCGATGGGATATGTCGACTGCGGAATGGAGCGCGGTCACCTTTACCAGATCCGTAAGCGGATCGGCATTCTCGTCAATGATCAACCACTCGTCGGGACCAAGCCAGGCGACAAGGCGCCCGTGATCATTGCGCGCGGATGACTTCGGCGTCACCGGCAAATCAAGGCCGAGAGCTTTCGACAGGGCTTTTGCGTCAGCCGGGTCCGCGCGTAGCGAAACCCGGTTCGCGGGGGCCGCTGGCGTCAGGGCGACGCCGGCCGCGCCGCCGATGCGTCCGGCAAGCGGTTCGATACGGGTGGCGTGAGCGATATCAGCCATTCAGGCGCACTCCCTCTTTGTCAATGAACACGGTGTCGGTGACTTCAATTTCGATCGTCTTGTCAGGCATTGGCACATAAAGCGTTTTGCCCTTGAGCGCGCGCCCGTCGACGACCACTCCCATGGCGATCGACCGGCCGCAGTTTTCAGACCAATAGGACGAAGTCACATGCCCGATCATCGTCATCGGCACTGCCTGGTTCGGATCGGCAACGATTTGCGCGCCCTCTTCCAGAACGATGCCCGGATCCTTCGTCGCGAGGCCGACAAGCTGCTTGCGCCCGCTGGCGACCAGGTCCGGCCGCTTCATGCCGCGGATGCCGACAAAGTCCGGCTTTTTCTTCGCCACCGCCCAGTTCAACCCGGCGTCATCGGGCGTCACCGTTCCATCGGTGTCCTGGCCAACGATGATGTAGCCCTTTTCGGCGCGAAGCACGTGCATGGTCTCGGTGCCGTAGGCGCAGGCGCCGAGCGCTTCCGCCCTTTGCCACAGCGCTTTCCAGACCGCCTCGCCGTAGTCGGCCGGCACATTCACCTCGTATCCGGCTTCACCGGTAAACGACATGCGGAACAGCCGGGTCGGCACACCGCAGATCTTGCCTTCGCGCACGCTCATATGCGGCATCGCCTCGTTGGACAGATCGATGCCCTCGACCAGTGGCGCAACAATCTCGCGCGCCTTCGGCCCCTGCACGGCAATCACCGCCCACTGCTCGGTCGTCGATGTGAGCCACACCTTGAGATGCGGGAATTCGGTCTGAAGATAGTCTTCCATGTGATGCATGACCCGCGGCGCGCCGCCGGTCGTCGTGGTCACATGGAACCGGTCTTCGGCCATCCGCCCGACAACGCCGTCATCATAGATGAAGCCGTCTTCGCGCAGCATGATGCCGTATCTGCAACGGCCCGGCTCCAGCTTGTCCCAGCTGTTGGTGTAGAGCAGATTGAGGAAAGCGGCCGCGTCCGGACCGACCACCTCGATCTTGCCCAGCGTCGAGGCGTCGAACATGCCCGCAACCTCGCGCACCGTGCGGCACTCGCGATTGACTGCCTGATGCATGTCTTCCCCGGCGCGCGGATAGTACCAGGCGCGCTTCCACTGGCCGACATCCTCGAACACCGCGCCATGGGCGTCGTGCCATCCGTGCATTGGTGTCCGGCGGGTCGGATCGAACAGGTCGCCGCGCGAATGGTTGACGATCGCGCCGAACGTCACCGGCGTGTAGGGCGACCGGAACGTGGTCAGCCCGACCTGGGGCAAGGGCTTGTCCAGCATCTCGGCGGCGATTGCCAGGCCGTGAATGTTGGAAGTCTTGCCCTGATCGGTGGCCATACCGTTGGTGGTGAAGCGTTTGACGTGCTCGATCGAATGCATCCCTTCGCGCACGGCGAGCCGGATATCCTTGGCGGTCACGTCGTTCTGGAAATCGACAAAGGCCTTGACCGTTGTATCGGCGCCGGCACCGGCGGCCGAACCCATCATGTTTCCGGCCCAGGAGGTTTGCGTTTCCGCTTCCGGCGCACCCCAGGCTTCCCCGGCCTGCGAACCTGCGGCGATTGCCGCCTCATGGCCGGCCTTTGCAGCCGCGGCGATGGCATCGTTCAGATCATCATCGCCGTTGCAGGCACCGACGCTGACGCAATCCTGGACATTGCGGCCCGGCAGGAAGCGCTGGCTTTCCTCGTCCCAGACCACCTTGCCGCGCGATTGCGAATACATGTGCACGGAGGGTGTCCAGCCGGCGGACATGATCAGCGCGTCGACCGGAATGTCCCGCGTCGACCCGCCCGAAGTCTTGCCGACCTTCATCGACTTGACGCGCAGCTTGCCGGAGGTATCGAGGACAGCCTGGCCCGCCAGAACCTCGATTCCGAGTTCCTTGGCCCGCGCCACCAGTGCCGGATCGGGATCGGGGCGCACGTCGACAATCGCCGGGACCGATACGCCCGCCTGCTTCAGATCGAACGCTGCGTTCCATGCCGAATCGCAGGCGGTGTAGACCCCGACCTTGGCGCCGACCGCGACGCCGAAGTGATTGAGATAGGTCCGCGCCGCCGAGGCCAGCATGATGCCCGGCCGGTCGTTGTTGGCAAACACCATGTGCCGCTCGATCGCGCCGGTGGCGATGACCACCTGCCTGGCCCGGACCTGCCAGAGCCGCTCGCGCGGCAGGGACGGATCGGGATTGGCGAGGTGTTCGGTCACACGCTCGACCAGGCCGACATGGTTCTGCGCCTGGTATCCGAATGCCGTGGTCCGTGTCAGCACCCGGACATTGTCCATGGCGCGAAGTTCTGCCGTCACCTTCTGCGCCCAGTCCCACCCCGGCTGACCGCCGATTGTCGCATCGGTTTCGTGATGAAACGCACCGCCGGTCTCCGGCTGCTCGTCGCACAGGATCACCTCGGCGCCTGCATGGGCTGCGGCAAGCGCTGCCGACAGACCGGTGGCGCCGCCGCCGATCACCAGCACGTCGCAATGGGCGAAATGGTTGGCATAGTGATCCGGGTCCGGCTCGCTCGGAGCAACCCCGAGGCCTGCAGCCGCCCGGATCACCGGCTCGTAGATCTTCTTCCAGGCAGCCTTCGGCCACATGAATGTCTTGTAGTAGAAGCCGGCCGCGAAGAACGGCGACGCAAGGTTGTTGAGCCCGCCGACATCGAAGGCAAGCGACGGCCAGCGGTTCTGCGACCGGGTCTGCATGCCGTCATAGACTTCCTGCACGGTCGCGCGGATGTTCGGTGTCCGCCGCACTGCATCGCGGCCCACATCCATCAGCGCATTGGGTTCTTCCGGACCGGCCGACAGCATGCCGCGCGGCCGGTGGTACTTGAACGACCGCCCGGTCAGGTGGATACCGTTGGCCAGCAACGCCGAAGCCAGCGTGTCGCCTTCCACAGCTGTCAGGATCTTGTTGTCGAATTTGAATCGCAAGGTTTTCGCCGGCGTCAGCCTGCCCTTGCCCTTGATCCGGTTCGCGCCGCTCATTGTGCCGCTCCCTTGACGGTCAGGATACCGTCGTCTCCGCGCTCCACCTCGACCCGCGGCTCTCCGGCCTTGTAGGTCGTCACAAACCGGTCGCTCACCGTATCGCGTACCGCATTGAAGAAGCGGGCGCAGCCGTGGATATGCCGCCAGCGCTCATAGGTGACGCCCTTGGGATTGGTGCGAATGAAGAAGAACTTCTCGAACTCCTCGTCGCTAATTCCGGCGATGTCTTTCGGCCGTTCGATATGCGCCTCGCCCGTGTTGCGGAATTCGAGCTCGGGCCTTTCTTCCTGGCAGTAGGGACAATGGATCAGAAGCATCGCTTGGTCCTTGGTCAGATCTTGGTTTTGATCACGGCGGTTTCAGGGTCGCCGGTGTTGGGTGTGCCGGCAGGTTCTATGATGACGAGATGGGTCTCCTCGTCGGCGCGCGGGCAATGCTCGACACCTTTCGGCACCACATACATCTCGCCCGGTCCCAGAATGACATCGCCATCCCGCATCTGGATGGTCAGTCGCCCCGACAGCACCAGGAAGAAATCGTCGGTGTCGGGATGCGAGTGCCAGTTGAACTCGCCATTCACCTTGACCACCATCACGTCATGGCCATTGAACCCGGCGACGATCTTCGGTGACCACAGGTCGCTGAACGTCGACAGCTTCTCGGCCAGATTGACGGGTTTCTCGCTCATCGCCCGTGCCTCAATGCGCCACGGCCGCGGCCGCAGCCTCGTCGATCAGGCGCCCGGTCCGGAAACGCTCCAGATTGAACGGGGCATTGATCTTGTGCGGCTCGTCGCGCGCGATCGTATGCGCAAAGACATTGGCAGAGCCCGGGGTCGCCTTGAAGCCGCCCGTGCCCCAGCCGCAATTCACGTAAAGCCCCTTGACCGGAGTTTTCGACAGGATGGGAGACCGATCCGGCGTCACATCAACAATACCGCCCCAGGAGCGCAGCATCTTCATCCGGGTGAACATCGGGAACATTTCACAGATGGCATCGAGCGTGTGGCTGAGAATGTGAAGCCCGCCGGTCTGCGAATAGGATGTGTACTGGTCGGTCCCGGCCCCGATCACCAGCTCGCCCTTGTCCGACTGCGAGATATAGGCGTGCACCGTGTTGGACATGACCACGCAAGGGAAAACCGGCTTGACCGGCTCGGACACCAGCGCCTGCAGCGGGTAGCTCTCGAGCGGCATGCGTACCCCCGCCATTTCCATGATCACCGACGTGTGGCCCGCAGCAACGACACCCACTTTCTTCGCGCCAATGAAACCGCGGCTGGTATCGACGCCGGAGACAGACCCGTCGGCGGCGCGGCGTACGCCGGTCACTTCGCAGTTCTGGATGATGTGAACGCCCATGTCGGCCGCCGCCCGCGCATAGCCCCAGGCCACGGCATCGTGGCGGGCGGTGCCGCCCCGCCGCTGCAACGCCGCGCCGACCACCGGATAGCGTGCTGACTGGTTGATATTGAGTGGCGGGCAATATTCCTTGGCCTCTTCCGGCGTCAGCCATTCATTGTCGATGCCATTGAGCCGGTTGGCGTGGATATGCCGCTTGAACACCTGCGTGTCGTGAACATTGTGCGCCAGCATCATCACACCGCGCGCCGAATACATCACGTTGTAATTGAGGTCCTGCGACAGCCCGTCCCAGAGCTTGAGCGCATGGTCATAAAGCCCGGCGCTCTCGTCATAGAGATAGTTGGAACGGATGATGGTGGTATTGCGGCCGGTGTTTCCGCCGCCAAGCCAACCCTTTTCGATCACGGCGATGTTGGTGATGCCGTGTTCCTTGGCCAGATAATAGGCGGTCCCCAGTCCATGTCCCCCAGCGCCGACGATGATCACGTCATAGTCTTTTCTCGGCTCGGGCGAGGTCCATTGCGCAGGCCAGCCCTTGTGGCCACGCATTGCCTCGCGGGCAACGGCAAAAGCGGAATACTTGCGCATAGCTGTCTGGCTCCAAACGGGT
>JAHJUC010000261.1 GCA_018829385.1 Alphaproteobacteria bacterium | reverse complement strand
CTCACCAGGCCGGCATCGCTGCGATGTCCGGACGGCCCCGGGACTCACGGCGCGACGAGGACCCCGAACCGGCGGAAATCGGCTTCTCCTCGGCACCCACCGGCGTGATGTTGTCGAGGCTGGCGGCGATATGGCCGCAGATCGCGTTGACCAGCGCCGCCGGAGCCCCCGGCCGTTTCATCAGGCCGATCTGCGCCGGTTGAAGCGCGGGAAACCCGTCGGCGGGTGACAGGATGCGCATTCCCGGACGAACCGCGCATTCGGGCAGCAGTGAAACAGCAAGACCCGACAGCACAGCCGAGGCCACCACCGTCGCCGACCAGCTGGTAAACAGCACCTGGTAGTCGCGTCCGGCCGAATCAAGCGCCGTGCAGGCGATGTTGCGCCAGTTGCAGGACCGGCGTCCGACCGCCAGCGGCACCACCGCGTCCTCGTGCACGGTGTGGTTCATCGATGTCACCCAGTAGAGCGGCTCGGTGCGCACCACTTCCGATGTCCGTTCACGCGGATTGTGCGTCACAAGCGCCACATCGAGTTCGCCGCGCGCCAGTCGGGCCGCAAGCTCGCTCGAGGGTTCGCATTCGATATAGAGTTCGACATTCGGATTGGTCTTGGCGAAGCGGGCAATGATTGCCGGCATGTAGCGGTCGGCATAGTCGTCCGGCGTGCCGATCCTGATCGAGCCTTCGAGCTGGTGATCGTCGAAGGCGGCGATGGTCTCGTTGTTGAGCCGGATGATGCGGCGCGCGTAGCCGAGCATGCGCTCGCCGTCTTCGCTCAGCCGGTTGAGCCTGCCGTCGCGAATGAACAATGACTTGCCCACCCGTTCCTCCAGGCGGCGCATCTGCATAGAGACCGCGCTCTGGGTCTTGAACACCTTGTCTGCGGCACGTGTGAAACTTCCGGTGTCGACGATCGCCACGAAGGTCTGCAGCTGATCGATGTCAAGTGGCGCGGGCATCTCGGGCTCCTATCAATAGTTCTGATGATAAGGATTAGAAACATTCGCTGGTATGATCAATCGTTTTTTGAGAAACAGGATTTGCAAGTTCGGTTTGCGCCGGCCCGAAGATCCGCCGGCGCGTTTTATCAAGGATGATGACAATGAACGTCCGCAGTTTTGCTGCCGTCCGGACGTCTGCCCGCTCCATGAGCGCCGGTCCGGTTTTCCTCAATGCCATGCACATCGCATCCGGCCGTGTGAAGGCCATCGTGCGTGCACTGCTCAACCGACGCGTCGCCGGGAAACTGGACCAGCTCTCGGATCATGAACTGTCGGATATCGGCCTGACCCGGGATGATCTCCGGTTCGGCAAATCCATGCCATTCAACGCGGATCCGACCACTGAGCTGGCTCGCCGCGCGCGCCGCAACAGCTATCGCTAGACGCGTATTTCGAGGTCCCCTGCGGGACACTGCCCTGTGTTCCGCCTTTTCCCGGCCGTCGCCTGAACTTTCCCAGTTCGCGCGGCCGGGTTTTTTATGCCGGTTCTATCGTGACCGGTTCATGCCCTGAAGATACTGGTCGAAGATCGATTCGACATTTTTCTGGTATCCCTGCTGCACTTCCTTGCCCGCATCGAACATCTGGCCGAAAAGGTCGTCGTAAGGATTGCGCTTGCGGCCCGATGGCATCCGGTCCGGATCGGGCTGTTGCTCCGGCTCAGGCGCCTCACGTGTCTGGCCGCCGCCCATGGCGCCGCCGAGCATGTCCTGGAATATCTGTCCGAGCGGATTGTCGCCGAACGGGTTGCCGCCGCTTTGCGGCGCCTGACGCTGCGCCCCGCCGCCGAACATGCCTTCGAGGATCTGCCCCAGCGGATTGTCCATCGGCGAGGCCTTGGGCGCCGGTTTCGGTTGGCCGCCGCCCATGCCCTGGCGCATCATCTCGGAAATCAGGTCCCCGATCGGATTGGCACTGCTCGTGGCGTTGGCTTGTGTCTGGCCTGAAGCCTGCCCGGTGGCCTGCTTGAACAGCCCGCCCATGATCGATGTCGCGAGAACGGGCAGCATCTGCTTGAAGATTTCCTGACCAATACCGGTTGCGGCTTCGGCCTGGGCAGCCACCGCGCGGCTGACCTCCTTGGAGCCGAACAGGTGGCCCAGAATTCCGTTGCCCTCCTGCATGGCCTGCGGGCTGAAGGCGTTCTGCATGTTCTCGAAATAGCGGGCGTGATTGCCGCTGGCGAGCGCGGCCAGGAAGTTCGACATGTCCATCGGGTTGGAGGCGTTGCGCTTCAAGCCCGTGGAAAAGGCCGGCATCAGCGCCGCCATAGCCTGCTCCATCTGGCTTTGGTTCAAGCCGAACTGCCGGGCCATGGCCTGCATCGCATCGCCGTTCTGGGCATTCATCATCATGTCGTAAAGCGGCATCATCGGACCAGATCTCTCCTCCATCGCCCCGAAAGGCTTTGGCAAAGACTATACCGCCCGAAGCCCTGTGCCTAGGGCGGCATTCTTGTTCGCAAGAGCCGGGTCGCTGATGCCGTGCTGCCTGGTTCAGTAGGCGTAATCTTCGAACACCGGATCGACCGAACCGTTCCAGCGGCCGTTGTAGAGCGCCAGCATTTCCTCGGCCAGCGTCGTTCCGCGGGCGATGGTTTCCTCGAGCGGGGCGAGGAAATGGCTCTCGTCATTGCCTTCCGAGTTCAGCCGCGCCCGGTTGATCAGCCCGCGACGGGAGATGCCCAGCACCTCGCGGCCGATGTCGCGCAGCGATTGACCATTGATCCTGGCGTTCAGGCCGTCCCGCGGCGTTGCATCGCGCAAGCCGTTGACCTCCTCGAGGTTCCAGTTGCGGGTGAGCTCGAGAGCTTCGCCGATCGCGCTTTCATCATAAAGCAGGCCGACCCAGAACGCCGGTAGCGCGCAGATCGTCCGCCATGGTCCGCCATCGGCCCCGCGCATCTCGATGAAGCGCTTGAGGCGGGCATCGGGAAACAGCGTTCCCAGATGATTGGTCCAGTCGCCCATCGTCGGCATCGGCTGGTTGAGTTCGCCCTTCAGCGCCCCATTCATGAACTGGCGGAAGGTGACATGCGTCGCCTCGTGATAGCGCCCGTCGCGCAGCACGAAATACATCGGCACATCAAGCGCCCACTCGACATAATCCATGAACCCGAAATCGTCCGAATAGACGAATGGCAATTGGCCGGAACGCTGGTTGTCCGTGTCGCGCCAGATGTCGCCGCGCCAGGAGACCAGGCCATTGGGCTTGCCTTCGGTGAAGGGAGAGGCGGCAAACAGCGCCGTTGCCAGGGGCTGCAGCTTCATGCCGAGCTGCATCTTGCGGCGCATGTCGGCTTCCGAGGAGAAATCGAGGTTAACCTGGATCGTGCAGGTCCGGTACATCATGTCGAGCCCCTGAGTGCCGACCTTCGGCATGTAGCGGGTCATGATGTCGTAGCGCGATTTCGGCATTTTCGGCGTCTCGGCCAGAGACCACGCCGGGCTGCCGCCCATGCCGAGAAACCTTATGCCGAGCGGTTCGGCGATTTCCTGCAACTGTGCCAGATGCGCATTTGACTCGCGGCAGGTCTGGTGGATGGTTTCGAGCGGCGCGCCGGAGAGTTCGAACTGTCCGCCCGGCTCCAGGCTGATGGCGCCGTGCCCGGTCGGCTCGACAAGCCCGATGATCTTGCCGGCATCGATGATCGGCTCCCAGCCAAGCATCATCGCCATGCCTTCAAGCAGAGCCTTGATCGAGCGGTCACCTTCATATGGAACAGGCTCGTGGGAATCGGTGTAGAACACGAACTTCTCGTGCTCCGTGCCTATCCGCCACTTTTCCTCGGGTTTGCAGCCTGCAGCCATCCAGCCCGCCAGTTCGTCAATCGAGCTGATCGGGGTGTCGTCGGTGGTATCGCGTGCCATATCCGGCCCTTTATCGTCATATCAATTGCGTGATCGGCAACCACGTATCCGACGCTGATTGGACCGGAAATGGTTCGTCTTGCAAGCGAAAATCCCTGATCGATGCATCAAAGAAGATTGATCCGGATATCCTGGAAAAATCCTACCAGTCGCCGATGGTCATTTGAACAGCGGTCAGAGCCGCCACTGCAGCGGTGTCGGCGCGCAGGATCCGCGGCCCGAGCGGTATCGGGGTGACGAAGGGAAGGGCGGTCAGCATCTCCCGTTCCCGCTCGGAAAATCCGCCTTCTGGGCCGACGAGCAGGGCGAGATCGCGCTCCGTGATGCTGGACAGGATCCCCGCCGGGTTGTTGCCGGCCTGGCTTTCGTTGCAGAAGATGATCCGGCGCGCCGGATCCCAGCCGGACAGCAGGGTTTCGAGCTTGATGGCTTCCCCCAGCTCCGGGATGGCGAGATTGCCGCACTGTTCCGCAGCTTCAAGAATATTGGCTTCAAGCCTGCCTGAATTGACCTTGTGCAACTGGGTGTGATCGGTGAACACGGGCGTGATTCTGCGAACCCCCATTTCCGTGACTTTCTGGACGAGATATTCCAGTCGGCCGACCTTCAGCGGCGCGAACAGGAAATCCAGCCGCGATTGCGGGGCCTGTTCGCGGGTTTGCGCGCCGATCTCCAGCTTCGCGGATTTCCTGCCTTCCGGCCGGAGCGTCGCGCCAAACTCGCCGTCTCGACCGTTG
>JAHJUC010000260.1 GCA_018829385.1 Alphaproteobacteria bacterium | reverse complement strand
GCGTCGAGCAGCAGATGCGGGAAGCTTGCCTCGGCCCACCACAACAGAACGCCCATCAGCGCCGCGCCGGTGACGATGAGCACGATGCGGCGAACGGTGACAGCCGCGGGCCGGAACAGGTCGCGCGCCACCAGCTGCTGGCCGAGATAGAGCGCCGAGAGCCAGCCGGCGAGGCTGGTGGCGATCGCCAGACCCATCACGCCCAGACGCGGAAACAGCAGCAGGCTGCCGGAAATGTTGACGATTACCGACAGGGCCGAAGCCCAGAGCGGTGTGCGCATGTCCTGGCGGGCATAAAACACCGGCGTGAAGATCTTGGTGAGCACGAAGGCCGGCAGGCCGATGGAGAAGGCGGCGAGGACCTGGGCCGTGACAATCGTCGTTTCCCGGGTGAAGGCGCCGCGCTCGAACACCAGGGCGATGATCGGCTCAGGCAGCAGCGCCAGGCCGAAGGCGGCGGGAACGGTGATGGCCATGCCGAATTCCAGGCTGCGGTTTTGCAGGTATTGCGCTTCCTTCATGTCGCCGGCCTTGAGCGCGCGGGCGAGTTCGGGCAGCAGAACGACTCCGATGGCAATGCCGATGACACCCAGCGGCAGCTGGTTGAGGCGGTCGGCATAGTTGATGACGGCGATGGCGCCGGCCTCGGCCGAGGCGATGATCTGGCCGACCAGCAGGTTGATCTGGGTAATGCCGCCGGTCACCGCCGCCGGCAGGGCCAGCCACAAAAGGCGCCTGACGGCCGGCGTCAATCGCGGGCGGACGAACCCGATGCTGAAATTCGCGCGCCGGAGCGCCCAGACCAGCAGGCCGAGCTGCAACACTCCCGACACGGAGACCGACCAGCCCAGGACCTTGCCGATATCGGGCGCCGCCAGGCTGAGGTACCCCGACGCCGCCAGCCCCGCCACCAGAACCACGTTGAGCAGGATCGGCGCCAGCGCCGCGAGGAAATAACGCCTCAACGAATTGAGGATACCGGCCAGCATCGCCACCAGGCTCATGGCGGCGAGATAGGGGAACATGATGCGCGCAAGCAGCACGGTGAGATCGAATTTCTCCGGATCGGCAGCGAATTTGGGGGCTATGACAGTGCCGACAAGGAACGGCATGAAGATCATCGCCAGGGCGGAGAGCGCGAACAGCGACAGCAGAAGAACCGAGAGTACCTGCTCGGCGAATTTCTTGGCCGCCGCCTGACCACCGCCCTCGATCTCGCTGGCGAAAAGCGGCACGAAGGCCGCGTTGAACGCGCCTTCGGCAAACAGCCGGCGAAACAGGTTGGGGAAGCGGAAGGCGGCGTAGAAGGCATCGGCGACCGGTCCGGCGCCCAGGAACGCCGCGATCATCGCCTCGCGGACGAAGCCAAGAACGCGGCTCGCCATGGTGGCGCCGCCGACGCTCGCGAATTTTCCGATCAGGCTCATGCCGGGGTCTTGCCCCGCCGCGCCGAGCCCTGCGGCGCGATCATTCCCGGAGGCATCCTGTCCCGCACCTCGTCCTCTTCCTTGGCAAGCACCGCCTTGAGCCGGGCGACGATGTTGGTCTGGCGGTTCTCGTTGGTGATCTTCTGGCCGACCAGATCGCGGACATAGAACGTGTCGACGACCTTTTCGCCAAAGGTGGTGATGTGCGCCGAAGCAATGTCGAGCGACAGATCCGACAGTACCGAAGCGACCTCCGAGAGCAGGCCGGTGCGATCGAGACATTCGATCTCGATGACCGTGAATTTGTTGGACAGCGTGTTGGAAATCGTCACCTGCGGCTTGATGATGAACGGCCGCTTCCTGGTCTTGCCGCGGGTCTTGCGGGCAATCACCTCTGGAATGTAGGCCCGGCCGGCCAGCACATCCTCGATCATACGGCCGACCGAGGCGCCGCGCCGCAACTCATCCTCGTCGTCGGGCAGTTCGCGGTTGATCAGGATCGTGTCGAGCGCCCGTCCGTCGGAGGTGGTGAAGACCTGCGCATCGGCAATGTTGGCGCCGGCTGCGGCGCAGGCGCCGGTGACGATCGACAACAGCCGCGGATGGTCGGGCGACAGCAGCGTGATCTCGGTGATGGCGTGGAACGCATGGGTGCGCACCATGGTGGCGAGCGGCTTCTTCGCCCTGTCGGCCTCGCGGACGAAATTGGCGTGGCGCACCTGCTCCTCGAGCGGCACGGCCAGCAGATATGGCTCGTAGTGCAGCTTCAGATAGGCCTTGCGCTCCTTCGGGCTCCAGTCCGACAGCGCCTCGCCCAGCGCGTCGCGGGCATGGGCGGCACGCTCCTTGCGTGAGACTTCCGAAAAGCCGCCCGAAAGCATCAACTCGGTCTCGTAGTAG
>JAHJUC010000259.1 GCA_018829385.1 Alphaproteobacteria bacterium | reverse complement strand
GGGATGATCGGAAACTTCAGCGCTTCGGCAAAGCGCGCCAGGTCCTCTTCCGCGCAATAGGCCATCGGCCGGAGCACCATCACGTCGCCGTCGTCATTGATGAGCTTCGGCGGCATTGCTTCCAGCCGCCCGCCATGGAAGAAATTGAGAAAGAAGGTCTCGAGAATGTCGTCGCGGTGGTGGCCGAGCACCAGCGCCTCGCAGCCCTCCTCCCGCGCGATGCGGTAGAGATTGCCGCGCCTCAGCCGCGAGCACAGCGCGCAATAGGTGGCGCCTTCAGGCACCTTCGACGTCACCACCGAATAGGTGTCGCGGTACTCGATCCGGTGCGGCACGCCGTGGGCGCTCAGATAGTCGGGCAGGATGTGTTTCGGGAAATTCGGCTGGCCCTGGTCGAGATTGCAGGCGATCAGGTCGACCGGCAGCATGCCGCGCCATTGCAGGTCCATCAAAAGCGCCAAGAGCCCGTAGGAATCCTTGCCGCCCGAAAGCGCCACCAGCCAGCGCGGCCGCTTCGATGTCGCGCCATCGGCAGCGGACACCATGGAAAAATCCTCGATCGCCTGGCGCACATTGCGGATCAGCCGCTTGCGCAGCTTGTTGAACGACACGCTCGACGGCGCCTCCGCATAGAGCGACGGGCCGGCGCTCGCAGCGTCGTCGGGACCACCTGTCTCAAGGTCGGTCTCCCGCACGGCATCGTTTTCGGCGTCCGGCGCGCCCGGGGTCTGAAGTGTCTCGCTCATGCCACCGGGATGATGGCTTTGACCGGTTCCGTCAAGCCCCGAACACCGACCATTCCATCCGCTTCGCCAATTGTTCGAGCGCGAGCGTGCCGAGTTTCGAATTGCCGACCGTATCGAGCCCCGGCGACCACACGGCAATCGAGGCCTTGCCCGGCGCGATCGCCAGGATGCCGCCGCCGACGCCGCTCTTGCCCGGCAGGCCGACCCGGTAGGCGAACTCGCCCGAGCCGTCATAATGCCCGCACATCAGCATGATGGCGTTGATTCGTCGCGCCCGCTGCGGCGGCACCACCTGTGCACCGGTCAACGGGTTCTGCCCCTGGCTTGCCAGGAACAGCCCGGCACGGGCCAGTTGCCGGCAATTCATGGCTATGGCGCACTGGTGGAAATACACCCCCAGCACGTGATCGACCGGATGCGCGATCGAGCCGAACGACCGCATGAAATGCGCCAGCGACGCGTTGCGGTCGCCATGTTCGGTCTCCGACCGCGCCACCCGCTCGTCGATTCTGATCGCATCGTCATCGGCCAGATAGCGCATGAACCGGACGATCTCGCCGATCGCCTCACGCGGCTGGTGGCCCGCGAGGATCAGGTCGGCCAGCACGATGGCGCCGGCATTGATGAACGGGTTGCGCGGCCGCCCCTTCTCCTGCTCCAGCTGGACAATCGAGTTGAACGGGTTGCCGGAAGGTTCGCGCCCGACCCGGGCCCAGAGCGCATCGCCGAGCTTGCCCAGCGCCAGCGACAGCGTGAACACCTTCGACACGCTCTGGATCGAGAACGCGGTATCGGCGTCCCCCGCGCAGAAGACCTGTCCGTCAGGCAGCGCCACCGCGATGCCGAACTGGCCCGGATCCACCTTGGCGAGCTCCGGAATATACTGCGCCACCATGCCCCTGTCGGCAGCCGCTGCCGCTTCAACGGCGATTTCGTCAAGCACTTGCTGAAGAGCGGTCATACCCTGCCTCCCGGCACACCATGGGGACGATTGTCCCGGACACAAAAAGGCCGCCCCGAAGGGCGGCCCTGATCTGGCGCAATCCGAAAAAACGGATCAGCGCGAATAGAATTCGACGACCAGGTTCGGTTCCATCACGACGGCGTAAGGAACGTCCGACAGGGCCGGCACGCGAACGAAGGTGGCAGCCATCTTGTGGTGGTCGGCTTCGACATATTCGGGAACGTCACGCTCGGCCAGCTGCGAAGCTTCGATGACGAAGGCCAGCTGCTTGGACTTTTCCTTGACCGCGATCACATCGCCCGGCTTGCAGCGGTACGAACCGATGTTGACGCGCTTGCCGTTGACGGTGACGTGGCCGTGGTTGACGAACTGGCGGGCAGCGAAGATCGTGGCAACGAACTTGGCGCGGTAGACGATGGCGTCCAGACGCGATTCCAGGAGGCCGATCAGGTTTTCAGGCGTATCGCCCTTCATACGGTTGGCTTCGTCGTAGATCTTGCGGAACTGCTTTTCCGAGATATCGCCGTAATAGCCCTTCAGCTTCTGCTTGGCGCGCAGCTGCACGCCGAAGTCGGAAAGCTTGCTCTTGCGGCGCTGGCCGTGCTGGCCGGGGCCGTATTCGCGGCGGTTGACCGGGGACTTCGGACGGCCCCAGATGTTTTCGCCCATACGGCGATCGAGTTTGTATTTTGCCGATTCGCGCTTGCTCATCGCATTTCCTCTCAAAAGGTTACACCGGTCTGCTGCCAAACCGGATGAAGGAAACGCGCCCTCCTCTGGCCCCTGTTTATGAGACCTGACAGAACGGTTCACGCACGCATTGTGACAAACCGTCCACGGGACACGTAAGAAAACGCGAGGGCATAAACCCTCGCGCTGGCCGGGTCTCTAGAGCATCCGGCGCGGGCTGTCAACGCTTGCGGCGCAAGGCGGATACCGCAAAACGCATTGCCGGCCCGCGCCCGGCGGTGGATAGCGGCGACGGCAGCACTATGTCGCGTCCGGCCACGGTTCCCCGACCCCGCAAGGATCGCTATAGCAGGTAAGACCCGCAATTGGAATCGGACCCTCCCATGACAGACACCGTTCTCGACCGCCTGCTCCGCTATGTCGTCATCGACACCCAGTCCGACCCCGAGTCGCGCACGCAGCCCTCGACGGAGAAGCAGAAGGATCTCGGCCGCCTGCTGGTCAGCGAGCTCAAGGCGTTCGGCCTCGATGACGCGCACATGGACGAGCACGGCAATGTCTACGCGACGGTTCCCTCCAACACCGACAAGACCGTGCCGGTGATCTGCTTCTGCTCGCACATGGACACCGCGCCCGACTTCACCGGCACCAACGTCAGGCCCAACATCGTGAAGAACTACCAGGGCGGCGACATCCG
>JAHJUC010000258.1 GCA_018829385.1 Alphaproteobacteria bacterium | reverse complement strand
TGCTCATGCAGCCAGTTTTCGAAATGGCTCTTGCCGTTGCCGACAAAAAAGTTCGTGACCACATGGGGTGCATTCAGGAATCCCTCAAGCGTCATCCCGGTCTTGCTGAGCGGATTGGTCTTGCAGACAACACATCTGAACTCTTCCTCGAAAAGGGCGGCGCGATTGAAGCCATCTCCAGACCAGAAGGAAGGCCCGATCATGAAATCAATCTTGCCTCGGTTGAACCTGTCCATCGAATCTTCACTGAACGGCACCACCGCCAGCGACACGTCCGGCGCGACGACGGACAGTTGCTTGGAGATGATCGACAGGCAAACGGCGGCAACATAATCTGATGCAATCACCGTAAACCGGCGATTGAGCGACCCCAGATCTGTCTTGGCCCGCATCCGGGAGAGCGCCCGCAGGCGCATCACCATCTCGGGGACAATCCCCGCTATGGTTTGTCCGAATGGTGTCGGACGCATCTTCTGGCCGTCGTAGAAAAAGATTTCATCCTCGAAATGCGCGCGGGCGCGTTTGAGCGCGCTGCTGACCGCCGACTGCGTGAGATTGAGGTCAGCCGCTGCGTCCGTCACGCTGCTGGTCCGCAGAAGCGCGTCGATCACCACGAGCAGGTTCAGGTCGAGTTTCTCAAGATGCACGAGGTATTAACAACATTGATGACGGGTAGCGTCAATATCAATTTCCTTACTTGGGTGCATCCGCGCTATTGTCCGCCGCAGGTCCCGGCTGCAGGGAGGAGCCCGGCAGCGCGGGGCATATCTGGGAGGATGCTATGAAGTTTGCCGGAATGGGCGCAGCCGCGCTTTTTCTCCTGTCGTCGACATCCGTTTTCGCCGACAATTACAATGTTACCCTTGTCGCCGGACACCCACCGGTCTTCCGCTGGGTGAAGATGCTGCCGGAGGCCTTCATTCCGACGGTGACAGACAAGCTGGCCGAACTGGGCCACACGGCATCGTTTTCCGAGCAGTACGGCGGCGCGATTGCCGGTGTCGGTGAGGAGCTTGAGACGGTCGAGGCGGGCCTCGCCGAAATCGGTGTCTGCTCCAGCCTGTTCGATCCCGGCAAGATGGCGGTTCAGAACGTTTCCTACTACACGCCTTTCGTCAGCGCGGACGCACGCCTTGTCGCTGACACGATGCACGATCTTCACCTTGAGGATCCTCGCATGCAGCAGGCCTATACGGACAACAACGTGGTCTATCTCGGCGCGCCGACATCGATTGACGATTACACCCTGATGACCAATTTCCCGGTCAACTCGCTGGCTGACCTCGAAGGGCGCAAGATTGCGGCTCCCGGCGCTGCCATCAACTGGTTGTCGGGCACCGGCGCGGTCGGCGTGCAGGGCAACCTGACGACTTACTACAATGAGCTGCAGACGGGTGTGTATGACGGGGTGATCGTGTTCGCATCGGCAGCTTTCCCGGGCAAGCTTTTCGAAGTCGCCCCCTACATCACCAAGGCGGGCCTTGGCGCCCAATATGCCGGTTCGCTGTGTGCGAACAAGGATTGGTGGGATGGTCTCCCCGAGGATGTGCAATCGGCCTTCCGGGCCGGGTCTGACGCAGCTGCGGAATGGTATATCGGCGACCTCGAGACCTTTGTCGGTATTGCCTTCGACAAGATGGCTGCTGCCGGCGCAACGATCACCGACGCCAGCAACGAGTTGCGCGAGCAGTGGGCAACCGGCATGGACAACGCGGCCAGGACATGGGCCGAAGGCCTGGACGCTGCCGGCAAGGACGGCTCGGGCGTTTTGGCCGAATACATGAACCGCATGCGTGCCGGGGGCGCCAAGCCGCTGCGCGACTGGGACAAGGAATAAATGTCATCTCCCTCCCTCCCCCTGCGTGTCCTCAATCTGGCCACGCAGGGGGCAAACATCGCCGGGACCATGCTGATAGTGGGGCTGGTCCTCATCATCTGCATTGATGTGCTGGGCCGCAATCTGTTCGGCTCGCCGCTGCCGGGTGTGCCGGAGATGGTGTCGCTGTCAATTGTGGCCATCGTGTTCCTGCAGGTGCCCCAGGCGCTCAAATCGGGGCGGCTCACCCAATCGGACGCCCTGATCGTCACGTTGCGGGCCCGTTCTCCCCGCACGGCAAATTTCCTGGAGATCATCTTCGATTTCCTGGGGCTGCTGGTAATCGGCGCAATT
Organism: Alphaproteobacteria bacterium; assembly: GCA_018829385.1. Taxonomy (GTDB): domain Bacteria; phylum Pseudomonadota; class Alphaproteobacteria; order Rhizobiales; family Rhizobiaceae; genus Hoeflea. The sequence goes on along the minus strand of JAHJUC010000258.1, from coordinate 2,584 downwards.
CTTTATGCGCACTGGCCGATCCTGGTGAAATCCTTCACCCGCCACGAGTTCGTCGGTGCGGTCGGAAACTTCACGATGCCGACATGGCCCGCCAAGCTGATGATCATGATCGGCGGAGCGCTTCTGGCCTTGCAGTTTCTGTCCCGGATCATCCAGCGTCTGACCAGGGGCGAACCGCAATGACCGATTTCGCCATCGGCATGATCAGCCTGCTGGCCATGGGCACGCTGGTTCTGGGTGGGCTCTATGTCCCGATTGCCTTGATCCTGTGTTCGTTTTTCGGCGTCTGGGCGATCAAGGGCACCCCTCTGCTGGCAGCAAAAATGCTCGGCCTCGCAGCCAACGACGCGATTTCCAGCTATTTCTTCGGGGTGGTTCCCGTCTTCGTCCTCATGGGGTTCCTGGTGTCGGAAAGCGGCATGGGACGCGATGCCTTCGATGTGGCAAACGCCATGTTCAAGCGGATCAAGGGCGGGCTTGGAATCGGCACCATCGCCGCCAACACCATCTTTGCCGCCATCACCGGAATCTCGATCGCTTCGGCTGCCGTGTTCACCAAGCTCGCAGTGCCGGAGCTGCGCCGTCACGGCTACACGGCCCGTTATTCGGTCGGCGTGGTGGCCGGCAGTTCAGTGCTCGGCATGCTGATCCCGCCCAGCCTGCTGATGATCCTCTACGGGCTGCTGGCCGAGCAATCCATCGGCGACCTGTTTCTCGCCGGTGTCGGCCCGGGCCTGCTTCTGGCCCTGCTATTCGGCCTCGGCACAATTCTGATGGCCTATCTCGCGCCCGGTTTCATTGGCCGCTCGCTGAGTGCCGGTACCGAAACGATGCCGGCCTCCGAGGTCATCTCGAAAGGCATGCCGATCGCCCTGCTGATCGGCCTGGTGCTTGGCGGGCTGTATCTGGGCTTTTTCACACCGGTCGAGGCCGGCGCGGTGGGTGTCGCCGGAGCCTTGATCATCGGCGTCGCCAAACGCCGGCTGTCTCTGGCGGCGCTGTGGCGGGTTCTGGTCGAAACCGGCCTGATCACGGCTGCGATATCGTTCCTGATCATCGCCGCGCAGATGTATTCGCGGATGCTCTCGTTTTCCGGCGTGCCGGCCGAATTCGGTGCCATGGTTGCCGGCGCGGAGATGAGCATGCTGGCCATCATCCTGCTTTATGTGCTGGTGGTGATCCTGTTCGGCATGATCCTCGACAGCGGCTCGATCATGCTGATCCTTGTGCCGCTGATGTTGCCGGTGATGACCGGACTGCAGGTCGATCTGGTCTGGTTCGGCGTGGTCACCGTCATCGCCGTGGAAATCGGGCTGCTGACGCCGCCCTTCGGCATCTCGGTCTACGTGATCAAGTCCACCCTGAATGATCCGGACATCAGCCTGAAGGACATCTTCATCGGAGCGGCCCCGTTCGCCTTTCTGATGCTGATCTGCCTGGGCCTTGTCATTGCTTTCCCGGTTATCGCAACCGGGCTTTTGGGGCGTTGATCCCCTTCAAACGGAGAGTCTGATGAAGCTTGTCGATCTATCCCGGCCGTTGGAAAACACCGATTATGCGGATCCGCCCGGCCTTGGGCCGAAGATAAAATACATGGGCCATAACGACACGGCTGAGCAGGTTCTGTCGTTCTTTCCCGGGGTGGCGAGGGAGCAGCTGCCGGGCGGCGAAGGCTGGGCAGTCGAAGAGGTCACCCTGAGCACGCATAACGGCACCCACCTGGACGCGCCCTACCATTTTCATTCAACAATGGACGGCGGCAAGCGTGCGATCACCATCGACGAGGTGCCGCTTGAGTGGTGCTGGGGACCAGGTGTGAAGCTGGATTTCCGCCGGTTTGCAAACGGCTATGTCGCCACCGCCCGCGACGTCGAAGACGAACTTGCACGCATCGGCCATACCTTGCGCGAAGGAGACATCGTGCTGGTCAACACCGCCGCCGCGGATGCCTATGGCACGCCTGCCTATGTCGGTACCGGCTGCGGCATGGGCCGCGAGGCCACGCTCTATCTGACCGAACGGGGTGTGCGGGTGACCGGAACGGACGCCTGGAGCTGGGACGCTCCCTTCACCTACACCGCCCGCAAAGTGGCCGAGACCGGCGATGCGACGCTGATCTGGGAGGGCCATCGCGCCGGAATGGTGCGCGGCTATTGCCACATTGAGAAGATGGCTGCGCTCGAGACGCTGCCCGCCAGCGGTTTCGAGGTCATCTGCTTCCCGGTCAAGGTCAAGGGCGCAAGCGCCGGCTGGTGCCGCCCGGTTGCGCTGATCAGGGACTAAGCCAGTCCGGAAGTTGACGCCCCGGTTGAAGACGCAAGGAGCACAGACCAATGAAACTCGTAACCCTCGCCAACGGTACTCCGGATGGACGGCTTCATGTCGCCTCGCGCGACGGACGGCGCGCAGTGCCCGCCGAAAATGCCGAAACCCTGCAGCAGGCCCTTGAAACATGGGCCGAGAACGCATCGGTCTGGCAGGCGCAATATGACAGGCTGAATGCCGGTGAAGCCGCCGATGTGCAGCCCCTTTCCGCTGACGCGATACTCGCTCCCTTGCCGCGTGCGTGGCAATGGCTCGACGG
>JAHJUC010000257.1 GCA_018829385.1 Alphaproteobacteria bacterium | reverse complement strand
GGCCGGCAAGGTCAAATCCTCGCACGGCGCCTGGTCGATCGTCTGCGACACGCCCGCGGGCGCGCCGGGAGAACAATGCGCGCTGATGCAGAACGTCATCGCCGATGACCGTCCCGAGGTCGGGCTTTCGGTGGTGGTGCTGAAGACCGCCGACCAGCAGGCCCGGATCCTCCGGGTGCTGGCGCCGCTTGGCGTGCTGCTTCCTTCCGGACTTGGTCTGAATATCGACGGCAAGGACATCGGCCGGGCCTATTTCGTCCGCTGCTTCTCCGATGGCTGCTATGCCGAGGTGATCCTTGACGAAACGCTGCTTACGACCTTGCGCGGCGGCACCACGGCAACCTTCATCGTGTTCCAGACACCCGAAGAAGGCATCGGCATCCCGGTCGATCTGGCAGGCTTCACCGAAGGTTACGCAGCGCTGCCATAACATCGGCCTGTGATTTCGCCTCGCTTCTGCCGGGCAAAGACATTGAAGGCATCCAGCCGGATCAGGCATCTTGCACCGTTTTCGAGAGAGAATGACGCGGTCCTGGTCATCCCGCGCGTCGCTGCACCACACGAGGCCCTGTTCCTGTCCACCCGCCGGCCTCCCCCGGTTTCAATCCGGCAAGGATCGCCTATATAGACGAGCAACGCCGCTTTTCAGAATGGACAAGACCATGCAGGATCCGCTCGCCAGCCAGTTCGACATCTCGGAAGCCAAGGTCGAGAGAATCGTCGCCGATGCGCTCAAGGACGCCGACGATGGCGAGCTCTACCTCGAATACGAGGAAACCGAATCCCTGCTGTTTGACAATGGCAAGCTGAAATCAGGCACCTATGCCACCGACCGGGGTTTCGGACTGCGATCGGTGCTGGGCGAGACATCGGGCTATGCCCATGCGGGCGAATTGTCCGAAGCCGCGCTGATGCGCGCAGCCGACGCCGTATCGGCGGTGACGCGTGGCGCCAAAGGCACCTATTCGGCAGCACCGCAGCGCACCAACAAGCTGCTCTACACCGCGCAGAACCCGCTCGAGGCGCCGGGTTTTGAGGACAAGGTCAAGCTGCTGCAGACCATCGACCACTATCTGCGCAGCAAGGACGAACGGGTCCGGCAGGTCTCCGTCTCGGTCGCGGCCAACTGGCAGGTGGTCGAGATCCTGCGCGCCGACGGCCACCGGGTGCGCGACGTCCGACCGCTGACGCGGCTCAACATCTCGGTGGTGGCAGGCGTCGGCGACCGGCAGGAGAATGGCTCCTACGGCATGGGCGGGCGCAAGCTGTTCGGCGATTTTCTCAGCGAGGAAAGCTGGCGGCACGGCGCCGACGAGGCCCTGCGGCAGGCGCTGGTCAATCTGGAAGCCGTCCCCGCGCCGGCGGGCACGATGGACGTGGTGCTCGGCGCCGGCTGGCCCGGCGTGATGCTGCACGAGGCTGTCGGCCATGGCCTGGAAGGCGATTTCAACCGCAAGAAGACCTCCGCCTTTGCAGGCCTCATGGGCCAGCGGGTGGCGTCGAAGGGCGTCACCGTGGTCGATGACGGCACCATCGAGGGCCGGCGCGGCTCGCTGTCGGTTGACGACGAGGGCACGCCGTCGGGCTACAACGTGCTGATCGAGGACGGCATTCTGGTGGGCTACATGCAGGACCGGCAGAACGCCCGGCTGATGGGCATGAAAGCCACCGGCAACGGGCGGCGGCAGTCCTACGCGCATCAGCCGATGCCGCGGATGACCAACACCTACATGCTGTCGGGCGACAGGACGCCCGGAGAGATGATTTCGTCGGTGAAGAAAGGGCTTTACGCGGTTTCCTTCGGCGGCGGCCAGGTCGACATCACCTCGGGCAAGTTCGTCTTCGGCTGCACCGAGGCCTACCTGATCGAAAACGGCAAGATCGGCGCGCCGGTCACCGGCGCCATGCTGATCGGCAATGGCCCGGAAGCAATGCAGCGGATCTCGATGGTCGGCAATGATTCAGCGCTCGACACCGGCATCGGCATGTGCGGCAAGGCCGGCCAGAGCGTTCCGGTGGGCGTGGGCCAGCCGCATCTGCTGATGAACGCGATGACGGTGGGCGGCACCCAGGCCTGAGACGGCGCAATTTCCTGCCGGCATTGGCGGAAATTTCCCTGTGCAGCGGAAATCCGGGCGCCGGCGGGGACGGCTGTTGCCAAATGAGCCGGCGCGGTGTCTAAGCGACTGAAGATAAATCCATTCTTCCGTCATGCTTGATATTCTTTCCATCACTGTTCCCGTCTTCATCATGATCGCGATCGGATACGCGGCGGTCCGTCTTGGCGTGTTCGAAGCGGCGGCGATGAGAATTCTCGGCAGCTACGTCGTGACGCTTGCCCTGCCCGCGCTGCTGTTCAGGGCCATTTCGCAGCGTCCGCTCGCCGAGGTCGTCAACTGGAGTTACATGGCGGCCTATCTCGCAGGGTCGCTGGTGGTCCTGACCGCCGGGTTCTTCTACGCGCGGCGGATCCAGAAGGCTGAAACGACGGCCGCGGCCTTCAGCGCCATGGGCATGGTCTGCTCCAACACCGGGTTCATCGGCTATCCGATCCTGCTCTTGACGCTGCCGTCCATCGCCGGCGTCGGCCTGGCGCTCAACATGATGGTGGAAAACATCGTGCTCATTCCGCTGCTGCTTGCCATCGCGGAGGCCGGGCACGGCGGGCCTTCGCCGGTGAGCACGATGCTGGCGCGGACGTTTAAGGGACTGGCGCGCAACCCGATCATCATCGGCCTTGTCGCCGGCCTCGCCGCCTCGTTTTCAGGCGTGACCATCCCGGCGCCGCTGATGAAGCCGATCGACATGCTGGCTGCCTCGAGTGCGGCGGTGTCGCTGCTCGTCATCGGCGGTACGCTGGCGAGCGTGTCCGTTCGCGGCCTCAGCGGCGAAATCGCGCCGACCGTCGCCGGCAAGCTGGTGTTCCATCCGCTGGCCGTGTTCCTGGCTACACTCGCTCTCCCGCTTGCCGGACTGGCGCCGCTGTCGTCCGAAATGCAGGCGGCGGCGGTCATCCTGGCTGCGGTTCCGATGATGGGCATCTACCCGATCCTTGCGCAACGCTTCGGCCGGGAACGCTCGAGCGTCGTCGCCATGCTGATGGCGACCGTGCTTTCCTTTTTCAGCCTGAGCGCCGTGCTCTGGGCGGTCAACACATACATCCTGTAAACGGGCATCCTGTAAACGAGAACTAGCGAAGCCGGCCGGGCGCGATCCCGTCCATTCCGCCTCCGGCGCAGGCCCTGATGGCATCTGGCGCTCCGGCCTGCAGGTTGCCGCCGGAGATTCAACATCGGTTAAGCCGGCTCTGTTACAAGGTTTCTTTACCAAGCGTTTTTTGCGCCTTTCGGATCGGGAATATGTTCGGACCCAATACCGTTGCAGCACGTCGAATGCTCAAACGCGCCGCCATCCAGAGCGGGCTCGAGGCGGTGTCGCTGTTTGCGAAGACAGGCCTGATGTCCGGCGCACGCGGCGCGGGAGCCATCTTCACGCTGCATCACGTCCGGCCCGCCGTCGAAAAGGATTTCGATCCCGTCGCGCACCTCACGATCACCCCGGAATTCCTCGATACCAGCATCTCCCGTCTGAAGGCTGACGGGCATGTTCCCGTGGCGCTCGAAGACCTGCCGCAATTCCTGGCCAATCCGGACCGGCCGGGCCCGGCCATGGTGTTCACGCTCGATGACGGCTATCGCGACAACACCCGGTTTGCCCGCCCGGTTTTCGAGAAACACGGCGTTCCCTACACGATTTTCATCACCGGAGGCTTCGTCGACCGGACCCATTCGATCTGGTGGGAGACGGCCGAGCTGCTGCTCGCCCAGGTCGACGAGTTCGTTTTCGATTTCGGAGGCGGACCGGAAAGGCTGCAGACCCGCAATCCGACCGAAAAATACGCGGCCTTCGACCGGCTGCACAAGGCCCTTGCCTGCAACGAGCAACGGCCGATCGTCGAGCGGCTTGGCGAGCAGGCGCGGGCTGCGGGTATCTGTCCGATCGGGCTGGTCGACCGGGAGGTGATGGACGCGGCGGAGCTTCGCGGCCTGGCGGACACGCCCTTGGCGAGCCTGGGCGCGCACACCATCTCGCATCCCAATCTGGCGCACCTCGACGCAGCAGAGATGCAGCGCGAAATCCGCCAGTCCGCCGAGCGGGTGGCCGAAATCACCGGCAAGGCCCCGCGCACGCTTGCCTATCCGTATGGCGACAGATGCGCAGCTGGATCGAGGGAATACGCGACCGCGAAGGATCTCGGCTTCAAGCTCGCGGTGACCACCAATCCGGGCACCCTGCGGACCGGCAGCCTCGAGAACCTCTATTCGCTGCCCCGCATCTCTCTCAACGGCTATTACCAGAAATGCCGCTACGTGGGCGCGCTCGCGTCAGGGATCCCGTTCGCGTTCGCCGGTTCCGCTCAGGGATAGAGGCGGGTCTTCTCCCAGGCGTCTGCCGCGCGGGTGAAGACCACCCGGTCATGCAGCCGGAACGGCCGGTCATGCCAGAACTCGATGGATTGCGGCATGATCCGGAAGCCCGACCAATAGGGCGGACGCGGGATCTCGCCGATGGCGTGCCTGGCGGTGTATTCGGCCACTGCCTTCTCGAGCGCAAAGCGGCTTTCCAGCGGGCGCGACTGCTTCGACGCCCAGGCGCCGATGCGGCTGCCGCGGGGGCGCGAGGCGTAATACTCATCGGCTTCCGCGTCGCTGACCTGCTCCACCGGGCCGCGGATACGGACCTGGCGGCGCAGGGTCTTCCAGTGAAAGCACATGGCGGCCTTCATCGACGAGAGGATTTCCCGGCCCTTGGCGCTCTCGAAATTCGTGTAGAAGACAAAGCCGCGCTCATCGAAGCCCTTGAGCAGGACCATCCGGACATCGGGCAGGCCGTCGCTGTCAACGGTTGCCAGAGCCAGGGCATTCGGGTCGTTGGGTTCGGACGCGGTCGCATCTTCAAGCCATTTCGCAAACAGCCGGTAAGGCTCGGCTTCCTCGGTGAAGTCACCAGTCGTTAACCCTGTTTCTGTCATAGTCTTCCCTCATGCCTCCTGGCTGGAGTGGCAGTACGTTGGAACCTGACCTAACAGAAGCAATCAACAGGGAAAAGAGCGGCACCATGCACCGCGCCGTTTTGGCGCTGGCATTGCCGGCCTGTCTTGCCTTGTCGGCCTGTATGGGCGGTGGCTCTTCCGCGGTTTCCGTCCTTACCCTCGACAAGACCACGACGGCATCCATCGCCCCGCTGTCAGCCGAAAGCGAGATCCTGTCCGACGAGACCGTCATCCGCGATCTTGTCGGCAGCCTGGGCGAGGACCAACTCTCCACCTCCCAGCCGTGGTCCAATTCGCTGACCGGTTCGGCGGGAGTGATCTCGAACCTGACGACACTGGCCGATGGCGCAAGGACCTGCCGGCTGTTCCAGACCACGCGGCACAGCTTTGACGGCATTGCGCTTTTCAATGGCCGGGTCTGTCGCCGGCCCGATGGCGGATGGGATCTGGTCAGCCTCGACCGCGCCTAGAGCATCCTTCGTGCGTCCAAGTGGATGCACGGCGCTCTAAGGCTGAGTGGAATATTATTCCGGATCCGGGACCGAAATCCGGCTTTGCATACACGGATGGTTAGCAAATCTTCGCTAGGCTGCCCCGATTAGGCCCATACGGGGATGTAACATGCGTAGTCCGTACACGGTGCTCGGCGTCAACACGACGGCGAAGGCTGAAGACATAAAGAGCGCCTACAGGCAGCTCGCAAAGATTTGGCACCCGGATCAGAATCCGGACGATCCGCAGGCGGGCACCCGGTTTGCGGAAATTGCCCACGCCTACAAGATGCTGATCGATCCCGAAATGCGTCTGAAATTCGATCACGGTCATGTCGACGCCCGGGGCCGCCGCCAGACGCGGCCCGCGCGCGGGTTTTCCGCCAATCCCTTCAAGACCTTCAAGGAGTCGATGGGCAACGCCCGCGCCCCCCAGGCAAGCCAGGCCGCCGATGCCCTGGACGAGGCGAAGTTCGAGGACATGGTGGTCCATATCTTTGGCGACGCAGCCGCCAAGAAGACAAAGGAACAGGCCGCCCAGGACAAGGACCAGCCCGGGCAGCGCACCAAGACCGACGCGCCGGGCATGGACGACGATCCGCTGACCACGCTCGACAATCTCTTCAAGAAATGGAAATCGCGGCACCGGCCGAAGACGGTCCTGCCGTCAAGCTATCACCAG
>JAHJUC010000256.1 GCA_018829385.1 Alphaproteobacteria bacterium | reverse complement strand
TGACGGACCTGACGATCCGCGTCGGCGCCATACCGCGCTTCCCCACCAACCGGCTCGGCTACGGCCAGATCTGGAACGTCGACGGACTGATCGACGAATACACGCGCCCCAGCGCCGCGATCCGCGACGGCAAGCCGGTTTCGCTTACGCCGCTCGAGGGTTACGGCCAGTTGAGTATCGATGGCGTGAGCTACGAGGAGTTTATCACCTCCGGCGGCATCGAAGACCTGTCGATCTTTGGCGAGCAGCTGCCCAAGAACGTCACGTTCAAGACCATTCGTTATCCGGGCCATCTCGACTACATGCGCTTCCTGCTCGACGACCTGGGCCTTCGCCATCGCCGCGACATGCTGCGGTCGCTGCTCTACAACGGGCTGCCGGTCATCGATGACGACATCCTGCTTCTGGTCGTCACCGCCCGTGGCTTCCGCGGTCGCCAGCCGACGGAACGGACGGTCAGCTACCGTTTCGCCCCTGACCTGAAGTCCGGCCCGTTCAACGCCCTGACGTCCGTCGCGACAAGCTATGCCGCAACGCTTCTCTCCATGCTCCAGCGCGGAGATATCGAGCCTGTCGGAAAGGTTGCCCATCACCGCATCGACACCACGAAGATCCTTGCAGACCAGTTCCTCGAGCCCCTGCTTTGCCATTAGGCAGTCTGGGCCCAGCGCCTGCCGGGAACGCTCGCCGTTGAATTCAGATTGAAGAAGTCGATGGCGCCGCCTTTTTTACAAGCGCCATCGGTTTTCGTTTCTTTTTACACCTGGCTGATCGTGGTTTCACCGCGCCGGATCAGCAGGTGATCGACGGGGATGCCCCCGAACTCGTTGATGATCACGGCAGTGTCCTGAAAAGCGGGATCGGACAGCAGCTCGTTGAGCAGTGTCGACTTGCCCGCCCCGAGAAACCCGGAGAGCAGGAAGACTGGGATGCGGTCCGGCAAGCCCATCTCGGTCAGGCGGCCTGGCAATTGCCGCAGATGCCACGCAGTTCGACGGTTGACTTCTTCAGCGCAAAGCCGGCTTTCGATGCCAGTTGTTTCAGCCGCTCTGCCAGCGACGTGTCGGAGATCTCGTTTACCTGTCCACAGGTCTCGCAGATCATGAAGGCGATGGCCTGGTGCGCATCGCAGCCCGGATGGCGGCAGGCAACAAAGGCATTGAGGCTCTCAAGCCGGTGTACGAGACCGAACTCCACAAGCTTGTCGAGCGCGCGATAGACCTGCAGGGGCGCGCGAAAGCCGTCATCGCGCAGTTGATCGAGGATCGTGTAGGCGCTGAGCGGGCTGTCCGACTGGCTCAACGCGCCCATGACCAGCGCCTGGTTTTTCGTCAGTTCGGACGTTGTGTGAACATGCTCGTTCATGGACGTGCTCCTTTGTGCGCTCGGGGTGAGCCGCTATCAGGCTCGGCCGGTTTTGCGCCCGTGCGGCCGAAGATGGGCAGGATGGACAAGACAAAGAGACAGAGCGCGGCCACTACGATGCTCGGCCCTGCCGGCGTATCCCATTCAAGCGACCCGAACAGGCCGCCGATGACGGCGACGGCGCCGATGACGGCCGCCAGCACGGCCATCTGCTCCGGGCATGCCGCGAACCTGCGCGCCGCGGCAGCAGGAATGATCAGCATTGCGGTGATCAGCAGCACGCCGACGATCTTCATCGAAATGGCGATGACGGCGGCCATCAGCAGCATGAAGATGATATTGGCCCGTTCGGGATTCATGCCTTCGGCTTCGGCGAGTTCCAGGTTGACAGTGGCGGCAAACAGCGGACGCCAGATGGCCGCGAGGATGGCGAGAACCACGACGCCGCCCAGCCAGATGACGGCTATGTCCGTCTTCGAGACGGCCAGGATGTCGCCGAAAAGGAAGCCCATCAGGTCCATGCGGATCCATGTCATGAAAGCAAGCGCGACAAGGCCCAGCGCAAGCGCCGAATGGGCAAGCAGGCCAAGCAGGGCATCCGCCGACAGGGTTGCGCGTTTCTGCAGCAGCAGCAACGCGATCGACACGCAGGCGGACACGCCGAAGACGGCGAGAGTGATATTGACCTCGAACAGGAAGGCCAATGCCACGCCCAGAAGCGCTGCGTGAGAAAGCGTGTCGCCAAAATAGGCCAGCCTGCGCCAGACGATGAAGCAGCCAAGCGGTCCCGTGACCAGCGCCACCCCGATGCCGGCCAGGATCGCGCGTGTGAAGAAGTCATCAAGCATCGCGCCTGGTCTCCCTGTCGTGGCCATGTGGTTCGTGTTCATGCCCGTCATGATCATGATCATGATGGTGGCCGTCTTCCGAGTGGCAGTGGTCGGTGACCGTGCCGTCGGCATGCCTTACCCGGCCATCGGGCAGATGGGTATGGTCGTGATGGTGTTCGTAGACGGCGAGCGACGAGGCGGCGCGGGCGCCAAACAGTGCCTTGTATTCCGCACTGGAAGCAACAGCCGTCGGCGTACCGGAACAGCAGACATGACCGTTCAGGCAGATCACGCGGTCGGTTGCGGCCATGACGACATGGAGATCGTGCGAGATAAGGAGAATGCCGCAATGCATTTCATCGCGGATCCGCTTGATCAGGTCGTAAAGCGCGATTTCGCCGGTGAAGTCGACGCCCTGAACCGGTTCGTCCAGCACAAGCAGGTCCGGCCTTCTCGCCATGGCGCGGGCCAGCATGACCCGCTGGAACTCTCCGCCGGACAGATTGCGCACCTCGGCTCCGGCAAGATGCGATATGCCTGTGGACGACATCGCAGACATCGCCTCATCGTCGCTGACATGTCCGGTCAGCCGCATGAAACGGCTGACGGTGAGTGGCATTGTCCAGTCCACGGTGAG
>JAHJUC010000255.1 GCA_018829385.1 Alphaproteobacteria bacterium | reverse complement strand
GGGTGGCGGAATCGTTGAAGGAGAAGATCGGCAGCAGCAGGACCGGGAAATAGAGGATCGCCACATACACGATCACATAGGTGGAAAGCAGACGCCGGGGACTAGGGAGGAACCTCATTTGAGCAGCCTCTTGAGGCCGGCCAGCAGCAGGACAATGCCACCTGCCACAATCGAGACGATGACCATGGTGCTGACGGCAAGGGCCGCGCCCAGCGGCCAGTTCGAGGCCTTGCCGAACTGAACCTGAATGGCATTGGCGATCATCACGCCGTCCTTGCCGCCGACCAGTTTCGGGGTGACGTAATCGCCGACCGTCGGAATCATGACGATCATCAGGGCGGCGACGATGCCGGGCATGGTCAGCGGCAGCGTGACCCTGAGAAACCGCCGCACCGGGCCGTCACCGAGATCGGCCGCGGCCTCGAGAAGAGAGCGGTCGAGCTTCTCCAGCGAAACGAAGAGCGGCAGGATGGCGAAGGCGGCCCAGCTGTGGGCCAGCGTGATGATGACGGCGTTGACGTTGTAGATCAGCCAGTTGAGCGGCTCGGTGATGATGCCGAGCGACAGCAGTCCTGTGTTGAGCACGCCCTTGTAGCCGAGAATGACCTTCCAAGACAGGATCCGAAGCAGATAGCCCGACCAGAATGGAACGGTAATGACGAAAAGCCAGAGGCCCTTGTATCGCCCACCATGGAACGACACGAACCAGGCAACGGGGTAGGCGAGGATGACGGTGACGAAGGCGACGGTGACCGAGACGAACAGCGAGCGCATCAGGAGGTCGCGGTAGATCGGCTCGGTCAGGGCAGCCTTGTAGTTCTCGAGCGTGAAGGTGCGGTCGATGGTCAGGTAGTCCTGCGACCAGAAGCTGTTGGCCACGATCACGATGATCGGCCCGATCAGCAGCAGCATGGCATAGAGCAGCGGCGGGGAGATGGTGAGCCAGCCCCTGCCGGTCTCCGAGCGCAGAAACCGTGTCATCGGCGCCTGGCCTGGTTCGCGCTCGACAGGCAGTGTAGGGGCAGACGGATCCAAATGCAGTTCCTCGCCGTGACAGGATTTGCCGGCTGTTCCCGTGCCGGCTTTCAGGGCGCCTGTTCTTCTTGCTCTCACCCGGAACAGGTCATCCCGATTTGAGGTCAAAAGAGAGTTGAATGCAAGCCGTTTTTCTGCCAAATTGACTGAACAGCCATTCAATAACTACTTCATCTGGCGCCCCCGAACCGTTGCAATCAGGCGCCGCGCATGTCTTTCAGAAAGCTCGCATCATGCCCGACACGACCATCCATATGTACAAGAAGGCCACGCAGGACGCGGTTGATCACCTGATCCAGCCCTGGCCGTCGGCGGGCACGATCGGCGCGGAGGCGCGCGGCATGCTGGGGTCGGGCGAAGGGGTCTATGTGCATGACGACAAGGGCCGCAAGCTGATCGACGGCCCGGCCGGGATGTGGTGTACGAATGTCGGGCATCGCAACGAGATCCTGGCCGATACGCTCAAGCAGCAGGCGATGGAGCTGTCCTACAATTCTCCGTGGTACACGTCGAACGAGCCGTCGGCGGAGCTGGCCCGGCGCATTGCCGACCATGCGCCCGGCGATCTCAATCATGTGTTTTTCACCACCGGTGGCTCGACCGCGGTGGAAAGCGCGCTCAGGTTTGCGCAGTACTACAACAATGTGCGCGGGCTAGAGGGGAAGAAGAAGTTCATCTGCCGCGACGGCGGATACCACGGCAGCACCTATCTGTCGGCGAGCCTGAACGGCAGCCAGCGGTCACGCAACTGGATGGATTTCGCCGATGACATGATGATCCGTCTGTCATGCCCGGATCCGTTCCGGCGGCCGAAGGGTATGAGCCTGGAGGATTTCCGCGAACAGCTCGTGGCCGAGTTCGCAGAGGCTGTGCGCGAGCACGGGCCCGAAAACATCGCCGCCTTCGTCGGCGAGCCGATCATGGCGTCGGGCGGGGTGATCGTTCCGCCGGAAGGGTACTTCAAGGCGATCCGCGATATCTGCAGCGCCAACGACATCCTGTTCATCGCCGACGAGGTGGTCACCGCCTTTGGCCGGCTCGGACACGTGTTTGCCTCCGAGGCCTGTTTCGACGTGGTGCCGGACATCATCACCTTCGCCAAGGGGGTCACGTCGGGTTATTTCCCGCTCGGCGGCATGGTGGTGTCGGACCGGTTGCTGGCGAACCTGCGCACGTCCAATCATCCCGAGGCGATGTACGCACATGGCCTGACCTATTCCAGCCATCCGATCGGCTGCGCGGTGGCGTTGAAGAACCTCGACATCCTCGAAGACGAGCTGCTCGAGCATGCGCGTGAGATCACGCCCTATTTTCATGAGAAAATGAAAGGGCTGGAGGAGCTTGAACTTGTCGGTGAAGTCCGCGGCATGGGGCTGATGGCGTGCATCGAATGCGTCGCCGACCGGGAAAGCCACAATCCGATCCGGCTCGACACCGAAGTCGGTGTCCGCATCGACCGGCATTGCCAGGAGCTTGGCCTCTTGGTGCGGCCGCTGGTGCATATGTGCGTGATGTCGCCGCCGCTGGTGATCAGCCGCGAGCAGATCGACACGATGGCCGGGATCCTGCACGAGGGGATCTCGCGGACCATGCGCGACCTGCGCCAGGAAGGGATCTGGCAGGGCTGAGATCCAGGTCGCACACGGGTCCCGCAAGCCATACAAAAAACCCCCGCCCGGAACGATCACCGGCGGGAGCTATTTCGCCTCATTCGCAGACGATCAGAAATCGATCGTCATCTCAGAGTTCAGCCTGGCAACCTCGTCTTCCTTCGGGCGCTCGTCGAGCGTGCTGACCGGCAGGATTGCGCGGATATGGTCGTGATGGCTGCGCACTCCATATTCCAGGTCCGAGAGATAGAACCCCTGGAAGGCGCTTGAACTCATCGCCTCGTTCGACCATTCGGTCAGCCGCACATCCTCGCCCATGGTCTCGTAATCGATGCGGGCGGCAAGCTTGCGGGCAACGGTCTGTTGCCGGGTCTCGTCGCGGTAGCGGTAGATCGAACCGCGCAGCAGGGTTTCGCCGGTCGAGAGCGGAAACTCCTGGTAGAACTGCGCGAGTTCCGGCGTCACCGCGATGACGGCATTGGGGAACATGCCGTAGTAGACCCAGGCGCGTTCGAGATAGTCCGGTATGCCTGGACGCGGCTGCATGACCTTGAGATAATTCTTCACGCTCCAGCGCCGGCCATTCTCGTTGCATTCGGCATAGGATCTGGAGACGCCGTTGACGAACGGCTCATCGTAGTAGGAGCGGCCGTAGAGATCCTGCAGCGCCGGGTGGGCCAGCGCCACGTGGTAGCCCTCGTTGTCGACGTCGCGAACGGATTTCCAGTTGACCTTGGAGACCATGGTCCACATCTCGCCGCTCGGCACCATGTCGGCGATGTTGAAATGGGCGATTTCCTCGGCGAAGGGCTGGAACAGTTCGGCCACCGAGCTTTGCGGGCCCTTCTCGAAGCGGACAAAGACGAAGCCGTTCCAGACTTCGGCCTCGAGCGGCTGCAGGCCGAACTCTACCTTGTCGAGGTCGGGGAAGGATTTGGGCCTCGCCGCGCCGCGCAGCGTTCCGTCAAGATTGTAGACCCAGCCGTGGAAGGGGCAGACCAGCGCACCCTTGCAGGAGCCGTGTTCATCGGCCACGACGCGGGCGCCGCGGTGACGGCACATGTTGTGGAAGGCGCGGACCTCGCCATCGGCGCCGCGCAGCACCAGGGCTCGTTCGCCGCACATGTCGAAGGCGATGTAATCGCCGGATTCGGGCAGGTCCGAGACATGGCAGGCAATCTGCCAGTGCTTGCGGAAGATCTCCTGCTTCTCGAGTTCGAGAAAGGCGTCGCTGTGATAGGTCCAGCCGGGAAGGCCGCGCCGGTCCCAGTTTTCGGGGATCGAAATATCGCGATTGGAAACGTGGCGGTTCATTGGGCACCTATTTTTTGAGTGTCTACTCAAAAAATAGGCCGATGACAGCGTGAGGTCAAGTCAAAGCGGCAAGGCAGCAGTCTGGGCGGGAAGGGGCCACGCTCAGAAAGCCCGCATGTGCCTTGAAATTTGCTCTCGGCAAGAGATCCGATCGACCGGCATGGCAATACCGCAGACAGCGGAGCATATCGGTCGGCCGGCGCGGGTTGCCCTGATCAGCGGGATCGGGTTGGGAAGGTGGTGTAAGACCTACATCTGCGAGGGCAGGAACAGCACCAGCCAGGGAAACAGCACCAGGATCAGCAACCTGACGATGTCCATCATCCAGAATGGCGTGACGCCCTTGAAGATGGTTCCGACCGAGATGTCGCCGACGACGCTCTTCAGGATGAAGACGTTGAGGCCAACCGGCGGGGTAATCAGGCTGATTTCGGTCACAACCACGACGACGATGCCGAACCAGACCGGGTCGTAACCAAGCCCGACAACGATCGGGAAGAAGATCGGCACGGTCAGGAGCAGCATGGAGAGGCTCTCGAACACGCAGCCGAGTGCGACGTAGATCAGGAGGATCACCGTCATGACCAGCCAGGGCGACAGGTCGGCGCTGACGATCATCTCCTTGAGGCCTTCGGGCAGGCCTGCGTAGTTGACGAAGTTGGAGAAGATCCAGGCGCCGATGAGAACGCTGAACAGCTGCGCGGTGGTGGAGGCGGTTTCCTTGAGCACCGTCATGGTTTCGCTGACCGACAGCGATCCGCGGAACAGGGCGATCAGAAACGCGCCCATCGCCCCCATGCCCGCGGCTTCCGTGGGCGAAAAGGTGAGGTGGAGCGGCCAGAAATCGAGCGCGCCGTAGAGCCCGCCGATCACCAGGAAGAACAGCAAGAGCACCGACCAGACCCCGCGCAGGGCCTGCATTTTCTCGCCCAGGCTGAAGCGCCGGCCGGCCGGACCGGCCTCCGGATTGCGGAACACCGAGATCTGAACCGCCACCATATAGAAAACGATGCCGAGGATGCCGGGAATGATGCCGGCGATGAACAGCTTGCCGATGGAGGTTTCGGTGAGCAGGCCGTAGATCACCAGAATGACCGACGGCGGGATCAGGATCCCCAGCGTTCCGCCGGCGGCGATCGAGGCCGAGGAGAGCTCGTCGGAATAGCCGAGCTTGCGCATCTCCGGCATCACCACCTTGGACATGGTGGCGGCGGTGGCGAGCGACGAGCCGCAGATGGCGGCAAAGCCGCCGCAGGCGGCGATGGTGGCCATTGCCAATCCACCGCGGAAATGGCCGAGAAAGGCGTTTGAGACCTGGTAGAGCTCGCGGCTGATGCCGCCCTTGTTGACGAACAGGCCCATCAGGATGAACAGGGGCACCACCGAAAGCCCGTAATCCTGGCTGGTATCGATGATCAGCCGGGACACCAGCGAGATTGCCGCGGTGAAATTGGTTTCATAGGTCATGCCGGCCATGCCGACGATGGCCATGGCGAAGGCAATGGGCATCCGCAGCAGCACCAGAAGCAGCACTGCGGCAAAACCGATGATGGATTCAATCATGTGCGCCTCGGAGAAGGTCTGGCTTGAAGAGAGTGACCATGCCGCGCAGCGCCATCGTGATTGCGGTGACCAGCGTCATGAAGGCAATGAACCAGGTGATGTAGAACACCGGGATCGAGAGATATTCGGTCAAATCGCCGTAACTCCTGGCGCGGTTGGCCAGATCAAAGGAGCGCATGGCGGGCCAGACCAGCAGAACGCCGCAGATAAGCATGATCAGGCCGTCGAGAAGGCGCTTGATGCCGGCGCGCAGGAAGAGCGGATCGAGCAGATCGACAACGATGTGCTCGGCCCGGCCGGACACAACGGGCAGCGAGGCAAAGACGATCACGGCCATGGCGATGCGGGTGAGTTCGGTGGCGGCCTCGATGGGGGCCGAGAAGGTGGAGCGCATGATGACATCGGCAAATGTCAGCACCATCAGGATGAACAGGGTCACCGCGGCGAGGAGCATCGGCAGCTCCGTCAACCGGTTCAGCAATCTGGCGAAGGATTTCATGAAAGGCTCCTTGCAGGCGGGTGTGCGGGGGCAGGGCGGTGCATGCCCCCGCAACGATGTTACTTGCCGTAGGATGCCATTGTCGATGCCACCATTTCGGCGGCGGCGTCGGCATCAATGCCCAGAGCCGAGATTTCGGCGAGGACCTTGGTGCGCACGCGGGCGGCCATTTCGGCGAACTTGGCCTGGTCCTCTGCGCTGGCGGTAACGATCTTGTTGTCGCCCGCAGCCATGGTGGCCTCGCGCGCCACTTCGTCGCTCTTGTCCCAGGCGATGCCCATCATCTTCGATGCGGGCTCACCGAAGACCTTCGATTCAAGCGCTGCCTTCACATCGTCGGGCATCGAGTTGAACTTGTCTTCGCTCATGAGCACGGCAAAGGCGCCGCGATAGAAGCCGCCCGGCATTTCGTAGACATTCTTGGCGACTTCATTGAGCTTGAAGCTCAGGCGTTCGCCCATGTTCATGGCGACCGCGTCGGCCGCGCCCGAAGACAGGGTTTCGTAGACCTTCGGAGCCGGCACCTGGATGCCGATCAGGCCGAGTTCGGCGCCGACATCAGCCGAAACGCCGCCGCCGAGGCGGGTCTTGAGGCCATTGAGGTCGGCCAGGGCGTTGACCGGCTTGTTGGAGTGGACCTGGCCGGGGCCATGGGTGGTCAGCGCGATGACCTTGGTGCCCTTGAACTCGTCGAGCTTGGCCAGGTACTTCTCGTGGACCTGCCAATAGGCCACGGATGCGGCTTCCGCATTGCCTTCATAGCCCGGAAGCTCGATCAGCTTGGTGCCGACGAAACGTCCCGGCTGGTAGCCGTTGAAGATGATGGTGATATCGGCGGCGCCATCAAGGATCAGGTCCATCTGCGCCGGCGGAGGGGCAAGGCCCAACTTGATCTCGCCGCTGACCTTGCCGTCAGTGGCTTCTTCCATCATGTCGACGAGGCCTTCGAGCATATCGACATTGATCGGATGTGACGGCGGCAGCCAGCTCGAGATGGTCAGGTTGATGTCCGCAGCCATTGCTGAGGCGGAAAAGCCAACCGCCAGCATGGTGCTTGCCAATAGGATCCCAATCTTTTTCATGCACTTCCTCCCGGTGGGTGACGGTCAGACAGTCATCTTCTGACCTCGACGCTAGAAACATGCAATATCATATAAAAACATGCAATGTCATCTATCCATCTTTTTCAGGAATCTGCAATTTCCGCGTTTCCGGCGAGCGAAGCGGTGCCGTCGGCCTGGTCGGGCTGGTCGGATTCGAGATGGCGGATCAATGCCCGCAGAGTGTCCTTGATTTCGGTGCCATCGCCGCCCTGGAACGATTTGAGCAATTCCAGTTCATGGGCTCTCGCGTCCGCGACCAGTTCATCGGCAAGGGTCCGCCCCTGCGGCGTGAGGAACACCCGCACCCGGCGGCCGTCCTTCGGATCGCTTCGGCGGCTGACAAGGCCGCGGGCATCCATCTGGATGATAATCTTTGTCAGGCGCGATTGTTCGATCATGGCGTAACGCGCCAGTTCGGTGACCATGGAGCCATCGGTATCGGTCAGGCAGGCCATGACGCGCCACTCGGGAACCCGCAGCCCGCGGGTGCGCACGTGACTGTGAAAGCGCGCGCTTGCCGCCTCGCTGGCCGCCGCCAGAAGATAGAGCAGGTAGTTTGGGACAAAGGGGGCTTTGGGATTTTCGATTGTTTTGTTCATCCGGATTCCGCGCTCTCAGGGGGAGCTTTCATCGCATCCCCTTCGTGTATCTTCAACAAAAACCTCTTGACAAGATTTATATGAAAATTCATGTTTCTTGGCAAAGGAGATCTGGGAAGTGCTTGAGCCGGTCAAATTGAAAGTCGCGTCTGTCCGCATGCTGACGGAATCCGTTCGGCAGCTGGAGTTTGTCCGCGGCGACGGCGGGGCGCTTGCCGGCTACACGCCCGGGGCTCACGTCAAGTTCAGTCTGCCGGCCGGAGAGCGGTCCTATTCGCTTGTCGATTTCGAGCCTGTTTCGACAGACGATGGCATCGACCGGTACCGGTTTGCAGTCCAGCTCGAGGCGCAGAGCACCGGCGGGTCGCGGCACATGCACGATCTTCTCCCCGGTGACGAGGTCCTGACGGTGCCGCCCGGCAATGATTTTCCGCTGGTTGCGGGCAAGCCGGCCCTGCTGATCGCCGGCGGCATCGGCATCACGCCGATCGTCAGCATGGCAACCGCGCTCAAGCATCAGGGGACCCCGTTCCGCTTCCACTATGCCGGCCGGACCAGCGCAGCGATGGCCTACCGGGCCGAGCTGGAACAGGCATTTGGCGATCAGTTGACTCTGCATTTCGATGACCAGCCCGAAACCGCCTTGAACATTGCCGGGCTGGCCGCCTCCGTCGGCGCGGAAGAGCATGTCTATGTCTGCGGGCCGAAGGGCATGATCGAGGCGGTGAAATCCGCGATGGAGGCGGCAGGCGTCGAACCGGAGCGGATCCATTTCGAACTGTTTGCCTCGGCCGCAGAGCAGGCCGGCGACAGGGCCTTCGAGGTCGAGATTCACGCGACCGGCGAAGTCTTCGAGATCCCGCCCGGCAAGACCATCATCGATGTGCTCGAGGCAGGAGGCGTCGATCTCATTCACGACTGTCTGCGCGGCGACTGCGGGATCTGCAAGACGGATATCATCGACGGCGTCCCCGATCACCGCGACGTGGTGCTCAGCGACGCCGAGAAGGCTGAAGGCAAGGTGATGCAGATTTGCGTGAGCCGGGCGAAGTCCGCCCGCCTCGTGCTTGATCTATAGGGAGGAATTCAATGGGCCGCTATGCAGACAATCCGGCTGCGATCAAGGCGTTGTTCCGGGGCAATGAAGTGCACCGGGACGTCTACATCGATCAGGAGATCTACAAGCTCGAGATGAAGCACCTGTTTGCCAATGCGTGGGTGTTTGTCGGGCATGAAAGCCAGACGCCGAACAAGGGCGACTATTTCTCCACGCAAGTGGGCGACCAGCCGGTGATCCAGGTTCGCCACAGCGATGGCGAGGTGCATGTGCTGCACAACCGCTGCCCGCACAAGGGCACGAAGATCGTCATCGACAGGGCCGGCAATACCGGCAAGTTCTTCCGCTGTCCCTATCACGCCTGGTCGTTCAAGACCGACGGCTGCCTGCTGGCGATCCCGCTGAAGAAGGGCTACGAGAACACCGGCTTTGAGAAAAGCGACAGTGGCAACGGCATGAAGGCCGTGGGTGAAGTCAGGAACTACCGCGGCTTCATCTTCTGCCGCCTGGCCGAGACCGGAATCTCGTTCGAGGATTATTTCGGCGGCTCGCTGTCCTCGATCGACAACATGGTCGAGCGCTCGCCGGCCGGACGGCTGGAAGTGGCCGGTCCGCCGCTCAGATACATGCATCACTGCAACTGGAAAATGCTGGTCGAGAACCAGACCGATACCTGCCATCCGATGGTGGCGCACGAAAGTTCGGCCGGTACCGCGGTCAAGCTCTGGGAAGAGCTCGACATGCCGGAAGGCACGCCGCTGCCGCCGGCGATGGAAATCATCGCACCCTTCATGTCGCCCTACGAGTTCTTCGAGAACATGGGGATCCGGACCTGGCCGAACGGGCATGGCCACACCGGGGTGCATCACTCGATCCACTCCAACTACTCGGCGATCCAGGGCTACATGGAGAAGATGGTCGAGGCCTATGGCGAGGAGAAGGCCAAGGCGATCCTCAATGAAAACCGCCACAACACGGTCTATTTCCCCAACATCATGATCAAGGGGCCGATCCAGCAGTTGCGCGTGTTCATCCCGCTGGCCGCCGACAAGACGCTGGTGGAGAGCTATATCTACCGCCTTGTCGACGGGCCGGAGCAGCTGACGGCGCGCACCGCGATGTACAACCGCATGATCAACGCACCGACCTCCATCGTCGGCCATGACGATCTCGAAATGTACGAACGGGCCCAGGAGGGGCTGCAGTCCGACGGAATGGAATGGGTCAACATCCAGCGCCTCTACGAGGAGGATGAGGATTTCAGCCAGGAAAAGGTCGAGAACGGCACTACCGAGCGGCAGATGCGCAACCAGTTTGATGCCTGGGTCAAGTTCATGACCGCTGACATGAACGATGTCCGGGAGGCTGCGGAATGAGTGTTTCGAAGGACCAGCTGATCGACTTCATCTACGAAGAAGTGCGCATGCTCGATGAAGGGCGCTACGACGAATGGCTCGCGCTGTGGCTCAAGGACGGCCACTACTGGATGCCGCTCGACTACAACCAGACCGATCCGCTCAATGTCACCTCGCTGATGTACGAGGACCTGTTCATGCTGAAGCTGCGGGTGGAGCGCCTCAACGGGGCGCGGACATTCTCGCAAAAGCCCAAAAGCCGGTGTCATCATGTCATCCAGCGTCCGTTCGTCGACGAGATGGACGAGGCTGCCGGGACCTTCGTGACCAAGACCTTCATGCATTATGTCGAGACCCGGCTCGACGAGCAGTTCCTGCTGGCGCTGACGGCGCGGCACGAGCTTGCGCTGGTCGACGGCAAGCTGCGGATCGCCAACAAGCGGGTCGACATCCTCAATTGCGACGCGGCCTTCCGCAACATCCAGCTGCTGCCATGATCGAGCCGGGAACCCAGACCATCTGGCAGGCTTTTGCCGCCAGCGCCGGGCTCTATCCGGACCGTCCGCTGTTCAATGTCATGGCCGAAACCGCAAACATCTACGGCATAGAGCCGGGCGAGATGAGCTACCGGCAGGTGCAGGAGCAGGTCACGGAACTGGCGGCGGCGCTGCAGCAGAAAGGCTACGGCCCCGGGTTCCGGGTCATGCTGCTTCTGGAAAACCGGCCGCAGTTCTTCGTCTGGCTGCTGGCGCTCAACCGGATCGGCGCCTCGGTGGTTCCGGTCAATCCGGATCTCAGGCATTCGGAACTCACCTATATGGCGGGACACTCCGAGCCTTCGTTGATCGTGGCGCTTGCGGACCGTTGCGACGGTCTCGCCGCTGCGGCCGGGGAAGCCGGGCTTTCGGTTCCGGTAATCGCGCCGGGCGATGTTGTGCCCCAGCCCGGAACGGCGGGACCGGTTGCACTGCGCGTCGACGAGACCGGTGAGGCGCTGGGTGGCGAGGAGATGGAAGCGGCGCTGCTTTACACTTCAGGCACCACCGGCAGCCCCAAGGGCTGTATCCTGACCAACACCTATTTTCTTGAAGCCGGACGCTGGTATGCCAATGCCGGGGGGCTTTGCGCGCTTACCACCGGTGGCGAGCGGATGATCACGCCGCTGCCGATCTTTCACATGAACGCCATGGCCTATTCCTTCATGGCGATGGTTGCCGTTGGCGGATGCCTGACCGTGCTCGACCGGTTTCACCCTTCGAGCTGGTGGCGCAGCGTGAGCGAAAGCGGGGCGACGTGCCTGCACTATCTCGGCGTCATGCCGTCGATGCTGATGGGCGCACCCGAAAGCCCGGCGGACCGGAACCACGCGGTGCGCTTCGGGTTCGGGGCAGGCGTCGATCCGAAACTGCATGCGGCCTTCGAGGCGCGCTTCGGCTTCCCGCTGGTCGAGGCCTGGGCGATGACGGAAACCGGAGCCGGCGCGGTAATCTGCGCCAACCGGTTGCCGCGCCGGGTGGGCGAAAGCTGCCTGGGTAAGCCGGGACCGGAGCTCGACGTACGGATCGTCGATGCAGACGGCTATGTCAGCCAGAGCGGACCGGGGGAGCTGCTGGTCCGGCATGCGGGCAGGGATCCCCGCCGCGGCTTCTTCGCAGGCTATTTCAAGAACCCGGAAGCCACCGATGAAGCCTGGGCGGACGGCTGGTTCCACACCGGCGACATCGTCCGCCGCGAAGCCGAC
Organism: Alphaproteobacteria bacterium; assembly: GCA_018829385.1. GTDB lineage: Bacteria > Pseudomonadota > Alphaproteobacteria > Rhizobiales > Rhizobiaceae > Hoeflea. The sequence continues at coordinate 1,402 of JAHJUC010000255.1, read as the reverse complement.
GGTTCGATGTTCTTTGTCGACCGCAAGAAGAACGTGATCCGGCGATCGGGCGAGAACATCGCCGCGGTGGAAGTCGAATCGGCGCTGATGCGGCACCCGGCGGTCAAGGCGGCGGCGGTTGCAGCGGTTGCCGACCCGGTGCGCGGGGACGAGGTGTTTGCCTGCCTGAAGGTCGAAGGCGAGCCGGGCGAGGCGCTGGCCCTCGAGATTGTCGGCTGGTGCCTGGGGCAGCTCGCCTATTACAAGGCACCAGGCTATGTCGCCTTTGTCGACGCCCTGCCGCTGACATCGACGCAGAAGATCCAGCGCCGCGAACTCAAGGAACTTGCCGAGAGGCTTGTGCAGGACCCGGCAACGGTAGACACTCGCGCGATGAAGAAGCGGACGGCAGCGTGAGGCGGCAGAGTTACGACGGGGTGGTTTTAGCCGCGCCTGTCTCGGTGCCCTATGTCCGCTATTCGCAGGAAACCGCGCATTGGTGGATCGCGCGCGCCCTGAAGCAGACTCTCGAGGTGGCCGGCCTTTTGCCGCGCGAACTGGACGGGTTTTCGGTCTCCAGTTTCACGCTGTTTCCGGACACGCCGGTGGGATTGACCCAGCATCTGGGATTGAGCCCGCGATGGCTAGACAGCATTCCGATGGGCGGCGCCAGCGGTGTTGTGGCGCTCAGGCGTGCGGCGCGCGCGGTGCAGGCGGGCGATGTCGACGTCGTGGCCTGCATTGCCGGCGACGCCAACCGGATCGACAGCTTCCGGCAACTGCTGTCCTCGTTCTCGCGCTTTGCGATGGATGCGTCCTATCCCTACGGATCCGGCGGACCGAATGCGAGCTTCGCGCTGATCGCCGACGCCTACATGGCCGAGTACGGGGTGACGCGCGAGGATTTCGGCCGCATTGCGGTGGCCCAGCGCGCCAATGCGCTTGCCTATCCGAATGCCATCATGAAGTCGCCGCTGACGCTGGAGCAGTATCTCTCGGCCCGGCCGATTTCCGAACCGTTCGGGCTGTTCGATTGCGTCATGCCCTGCGCCGGCGCCGAAGGATTTCTCGTCATGCGCGAGGACGAGGCGCAGAAGCGCGGCCTTGCCTTTGCCCGGATCTCGGCCACGATCGAGCGCCACAACGCCTTTCCCGAAGATCCGGTGCAGCTGCGCGGCGGCTGGGCGATGGATATCGACGAGCTTTACGAGATGGCGGGCTGCGGGCCTGAAGCCATTGACCTCTTGCAGACCTATGACGACTACCCGGTCATCTCGATGATGCAGTTCGAGGATCTGGGCTTTTGCGCCAAGGGCGAGGGAGCGCGGTTTGTCCGCGAGCACGACCTGACGATCACCGGCACTTTTCCGCACAACACCTCGGGCGGACAGCTGTCAGCCGGGCAGGCGGGAGCGGCTGGCGG
>JAHJUC010000254.1 GCA_018829385.1 Alphaproteobacteria bacterium | reverse complement strand
TCGAGGAAATAGCGGATGCCGGTGGCGCCGATGACATTGGCGATCTCGTGCGGATCGCAGATCGCGGTGGTGATGCCGCGCGGCAGCACGCAGCGGTCGAACTCGTGCGGGGTGACCAGCGAACTCTCGATGTGCAAATGGGTGTCGATGAAGCCGGGAACGACGATCCTGCCGGAAATATCGATCTCGCGGACGCCGGAATAGCTCTCAAGCGTGCCGACGATCCGGTCGCCGCAGATGGCGATGTCGCCGTCGCGCAAGGACCCTGTTGTGAGGTCGAACAGCCGGCCGCCCTTGAGCACGATGTCGGCCGGCGCCTTGCCCTGGCCCTGATCAATCATGTCGCCAAGTCTGTCTGTCATGGATGGCCCCCGTTGTCGTCTGTCCGAATCAAAAACCGGCCGGCTTTGCAGCCGACCGGTCGAGTTTAGCCGAAAAGGATGATTACATGGATTTCATCTTGTCGGTGACGACCGAAGTCCATGCGCCTTCCGGCTCCTTGGAGATGACCGGGTCTGAACCGCCCGACAAAAGGCTGTCCACCGTGCGCCTGTAGTCGGCTTCGTCAAGCGTGCCGTCGGAGCCGGCGGTGAGCTTGGCGATCTCGCTCATCATGCGCTTCTGGTGCTTCTCGGTCTGGGCGCCGCTGGCGTCGTTCTCGAGCACGATCTCGGCGGCCTCGTCCGGGTTTGCCTCGGCCCATTTCCAGCCTTCCATCGAGGCTTTGACGAAGCGGGCGAGCTTGTCGACCATGGCCGGATCTTCAAGGCTCGATTCGAGAACGTAAAGCCCGTCCTCAAGGGTGGCGACGCCTTCGTCCTCGTACTTGAAGGTGATGAGATCGTCGGCGGAAATCCCGGCGTCGATCACCTGCCAGTATTCGTTGTAGGTCATGGTCGAAACGCAGTCGGCCTGCTTCTGGATCAGCGGGTCGACATTGAAGCCCTGCTTGAGCACTTCGACACCGTCGGCGCCACCCTGGGTCGGAATGCCGAGCTGGCTCATCCAGGACAGGAACGGATATTCGTTGCCGAAGAACCAGACACCGAGCGTCCTGCCCTTGAAGTCGGCCGGCGAGGTGATGCCGGTTTCCTTGAGGCAGGTCAGCATCATGCCCGAAGCCTTGAACGGCTGGGCAATGTTGACCAGCGGAACGCCCTTTTCGCGGCTGGCGAGTGCGGAGGGCATCCAGTCGACGATGACGTCGGCGCCGCCGCCGGCGATGACCTGCGGCGGTGCGATGTCCGGACCGCCCGGCTTGATTTCAACATCGAGACCGGCCGCCTCGTACATGCCCTTGTCCTTGGCGACATAGTAGCCTGCGAACTGGGCCTGGGTGACCCATTTGAGCTGCAGCGTCAGCTTGTCGGCGGCGAGCGCCGATCCGGCCATCAGCGAAAGCGCCAGCCCCATGGTGATAGAGATCGTCTTTTTCATGCCATTCTCCTCTGGTTATGGCTCCGTCTTGTTATGCACCGGCCCTTCGCCGGTAGGACGGATGCCAGAAAGTTACGGCCCTTTCCGCGAGCGCAATCAGCCCGTAGGAAAGCGACCCGGCCAGTGCCGCGACGAATATCGTGGCCCAGACCATATCCACATTCATGCGCCCGACTTCGGTGGAAATCCTAAAGCCCATGCCGACGATCGGGGTGCCGAAGAACTCCGCAACAATGGCCCCGATGAGTGCCAGAGTCGAGTTGATCTTGAGCGCATTGAATATGAAAGGCATTGCGGCGGGAAGCCGCAGTTTGAAAAGCGTCTGCCAGCGCGAGGCGGCGTAGGTGCGCATCAGGTCGCGCTCCATCGAGCCGCTGGCGGCAAGGCCCGCGACGGTGTTGACCAGCATCGGGAAGAAGGTCATCACCACGACCACGGCGGCCTTGGACTGCCAGTCGAAGCCGAACCACATGACCATGATCGGCGCCACGCCGATGATCGGCAGCGCCGCGACCAGATTGCCGACCGGGATCACGCCCTTGCGCAGGAACGGGCTGCGGTCGACCAGGATCGCGGTGGCGAAGCCGAGGCCGCAGCCCATCACGTAACCGGCGATCACCGCCTTGAGATAGGTCTGCTGGAAATCGGCCCAGAGAATGTGGGTGGAGCCCAGTATCCGCGTCCAGATCATCGAGGGCGAGGGCAACAGGACGCTGGGGATGTTGAACCCGCGGGTGACGCCTTCCCACAGCGCGATCAGGGCCGCGCCGAAGAGCACCGGAATGAGGATGTTGATCAGGCTGGCGACGGTCTGATTTGCTGGCTTGAGCCTGGCGAGCCAGACATTGACGGCCCAGGCCGCGAGCCAGAAGGCGATTGCCGTGAGAAAGGGACCATTCATGCCGGTTTCACTCCCATGCGCCGGTTGACCCGGGAGCCGATGACATCGACCAGCGAGACCAGAATTCCCGCCAATGCCGCCGCCATCAGGAGCGCCGACCAGATCTGCACGGTCTGGCCGTAATAGGAGCCGGCCAGAAGACGGGCGCCAAGACCGGCGACTGCGCCGGTCGGCAGTTCGCCGACGATGGCGCCAACCAGGGCAATCGAGATCGCCACCTTCATCGAGGTGACGAGAAACGGCACGGCGGCGGGCAGCCGCAGCTTCCAGAAGGTCTGGGACGCGGAGGCTGAATAGGTCCGCATCAGGTCGAGATGCATGACTTCCGGCGAGCGCAGTCCCTTGGTCATGCCGACAGCAATCGGGAAGAACGAGAGATACATCGAGATCGTGGCTTTCGGCAGCAGGCCGGAGATACCCACGGCATTGAGCACCACGATGATCATCGGCGCAATCGCCAGGATGGGTATCGTCTGCGAGGTGATGATCCAGGGCATCAGCGAGCGGTCGAGCGTCTGGAAATGGACGATGCCGACCGCCAGCGCCACGCCCAGCACCGTGCCCATCAGGAAGCCGAGCAGGGTCGAGGACAGAGTGATCCAGGAATGGTAGACGAGGCTGCGTTTCGAGGTGATGCTCTTGCCGACGGTGGTGTCCCACAATTCGGCGAAGACCTGGTGCGGCGCCGGCAGGACGGGACGTTCCTGGGCCATGGTGCGCGGAAGGATTTCGGAAAAACTGATGGTGGTTCCGGCGCGTGTGGCCTGGTCGCGCTCGAACGGCGCGTTGAGGAAAACGGCCGCGAGGTACCAGATTGCGATGATGGCGAGCACTATCGTGCCGATCGGCAGGATCTTTTCCCGGAGAAAGCTTTCGCCGTTCATCCCTGCCTCCCCTGGGGCCAAACGATCATGGTGACGGCAACGATGCCGAGCGTGATGCCGCCGACCTGCATGGTTGACGGGCGTTCGCCGAAAATCAGCAATCCGATCAGGTTGATCAGCACCAGCTGCAGCACGGCGGACACCGACATGGCGACGGCAAGGCCGCTTTCGCGCATCACCCTGATCATCATCAGATTGCCAGCGGTATAGAGACCGATGGCCAAGACCAGCAACCACACCGACGGCCGGTCGACATAGATCCTCAGGCTGCTTGCCGCTGCCATGAAGATTGCCATCACCGCCGCCAGCCAGAACATCAGGGAGGGGCTCATTGTGCACTCCCCTTCCAGCGCAACAGCAAGGTCGGCACGCCCTCGTCGGTGTCCGTCTTGCGGCCGTCCGGAACTTCGACCAGGCCTTCGCGAATATAGAAACGCAAGGCGTCTGCGTTGGGTTCGAAGACGGTCAGCTCAAAGCCTTGTGGACGCGCCTGCCCGGCGGCGTCGAGCAGGGCCTTGCCGAGGCCCTCGCCGCGGGCAGCCGGGTGCACATAGAGCGCGTGAACGAAACCGGCTTCGTGATCCATCGACAAATAGCCGATGATTTCGCCGCCGGCCTCAGCCACGAAGATGATCCGTTTTTCAAGAAGCGCCGGGGAAAACATGTCGGCGATCGCCTGGCGGTCAAGCACGCGGGGCAGCCAGGCCGTGGCGTCGATGTAATCATTGAGAATGGCGGCGCAGGACAGCAGATCCGGGATTTGTGCCTGCCGGATCAGCGGTCTGGTCAGCGTCTGGCGGAGCGCGCTACTCATCATAGCTGTGTCCGGCCTTCAGGCCTTCGCGGACCTGGTGGGCGATCCTGAGGAACTCCGGCGTTTCGCGAATATCGAGCGGCCTGTTGGCACCGAGATCGCAATCTATGATCTCGTGAATGCGGCCGGGGCGCGGGCTCATCACCACGATCTTGGTCGACAGGAACACGGCCTCGGGAATCGAATGGGTGACGAAGACCACGGTCTTTTTCGTCTTGGCCCAGAGCTTCAAGAGCTGTTCGTTCAGGTGATCGCGGACGATCTCGTCGAGCGCGCCGAAGGGCTCGTCCATCAGCAGCATGTCCGGCTCGACCGCCAGCGCGCGGGCGATGGAGGCGCGCTGCTGCATGCCGCCCGAGAGCTGCCAGGGGAACTTCTTCTCGAAGCCTGAGAGATTGACCAGTTCCAGATTGCTCTTGATCCGCCCGGTGCGGGTCGGCGCGTCCAGCCCCATGACTTCCAGCGGCAGGGCGACATTGTCCTCGATGGTGCGCCAGGGCAGGAGTGCTGCCTGCTGGAACACATAGCCGTAGGCGCGGGCGAGGCGGGCCTGTTCGGGCGTCATGCCGTTGATCGAGACCGTGCCGCCGGTCGGCTGCTCGAGATCGGCAATCACCCTCAGAAGCGTGGTTTTGCCGCAGCCCGACGGGCCGATCAGCGACACGAATTCGCCCTCGGCAATGTCGAGCGTGATGTCTTTCAGCGCATGGACAGGGCCGTCATTGGTCTCGAAGGTCAGGTCCAGGTTCCTGGCGGAAATGACGGTGTTTGCACTGGTGCCGTGGTCTGCCATAGTCACGCCAATTCCATTCCATGACTGGTTCGGTGGCTGCACCGGGAAGGGCAATGACATGTCATTATCGAATACTCCAGGCTGCGTGAAACTTCGTCCCGGCAAGACCTATGACGGCAAGCAGGGCTTCAGTTATTTTGAGGGCGTGGCGCGCGAAACCGTCGGATCCCAGGCGATTTGCATGCATCTTCTGACAATCCCGCCCGGCGGACGCGCCAAGGCGCACAAGCATGACAGCCACGAGACCGCCATCTACGTGCTTTCGGGCCGGGCGATCATGCATTGGGGTGACCGTCTTGAGAATTGCATGGAGACCGCTGCCGGAGACATGATCTACATTCCTGCCAATGTGCCGCATTTGCCGATCAACAATTCCGAAGATGTGGTGACGGCGGTTATTGCGCGAACCGATCCGCGCGAACAGGAAAGCGTCACGCTGCTGCCCGAACTTGATACGCTGATCGACTGAACCGGAGGCCATCGCGCCGCCATTGCGGGGATGGGCTTGCGTCCGGTTGCACGCGTCAGGGCGACAGCGTTCAAGGGCGGTGAGGTCCGCAATGTTCAGTTTCACGTGCCGCATTTCATTCCGTCCGGGTTGGGAGCCTTGCCTGATCGCATCGATCAATCGCACTTCTTGACCGTGAATTCGAACTCGTCGCCGCCCTGCATGCGGAAATGCAAAGCATCAGGCTGATCGGGATCGGGCGCGACGAGATAGGTCGAGACCCATTCCTCGCCTTCGCCCGAACACAGTGCGGTGACCACCGACCGGCCAAAGGAGCCGGTCAGAACCTGCAGGAAATCGCAGCCGGATTCGTGGAATTCGACATTCTGCGGCGTCACGATGATCTTGCTGTCGCTCGCTGATGCCTTCTCCGGATCGTAGGTGCAGCCGTCCGGGTTCCCATATTTGCCATCAATCGGCAGTTGGTCTGCCATGGCTGTTCCGGCAAGACACCCGGCCAGAACAGCAACACCCAAAACATGTGCAAACCTGAAACAGGCCATGGTCCTTACACCCCGCTCGCCGGAATGCCGGTGCGCTCGACCTTGCGCGGCGAGGTCAGTTCCTTCCAGGTCGACAGCGCCTTGTTGGTCGGCGTCACCGGTTCGCGGGCAACGAACTTGCCGTGGCCTTCCTGGGTGCGGATCTCGCCGTCATGGACGGCGACATGGCCGCGGGTCAGCGTGTAGCGCGGCAGGCCCTTGACGTGCTTGCCCTCGAAGACGTTGTAGTCGATCGCCGACTGCTGCGTGCCGGCGGTGATGGTCTTGGATTTTTCCGGGTCCCAGACCACCAGGTCGGCGTCGGCTCCGACCAGCACCGCACCCTTCTTCGGGTAGCAGTTCAAGATCTTGGCGATGTTGGTCGAGGTGACGGCGACGAACTCGTTCATGGTCAGCCGTCCGGTGGCGACGCCGTAGGTCCAGAGCATCGGCATGCGGTCTTCCAGGCCGCCGGTGCCGTTGGGGATCTTGGTGAAATCGCCGACGCCGTAGCGTTTCTGTTCGGTGGTGAAGGCGCAGTGGTCGGTGGCGACCACCTGCAGCGATCCCGCCGACAGGCCGGCCCAGAGGCTATCCTGATGCAGCTTGTTGCGGAAGGGCGGGCTCATCACCCGGCGCGCGGCGTGGTCCCAGTCGGGGTGGGCGTATTCGCTCTCATCGAGCGTCAGGTGCTGGATCAGCGGCTCGCCCCAGACCCGCATGCCCTTCTGGCGGGCGCGGCGGATGGCCTCGTGGCTCTGCTCGCAGGAGGTGTGCACCACGTAGAGTGGCGTGCCGGCCATGTCGGCGATCATGATGGCGCGGTTGGTGGCCTCGCCCTCTACTTCTGCCGGTCGCGAATAGGCGTGCGCCTCCGGGCCATTGTTACCTTCCGCCATGAGCTTTGCCTGGAGCTGGGCCACCACGTCGCCGTTCTCGGCGTGGACCATGGCGATGCCGCCGAGTTCACCGACGCGGCTGAAGGACGCGTACATCTCGTCGTCATCGACCATCAGCGCGCCCTTGTAGGCCATGAAGTGCTTGAAGGTGGTGATGCCCCGGTCCTTGACCACCGTTTCCATCTCGTTGAACACCTGCTCGCCCCACCAGGTGATCGCCATGTGGAACGAGTAGTCGCAATTGGCACGGGTCGACTTGTTGTCCCACATGGTCAGCGCTTCGAGCAGCGACTGGCCGGGCGATGGCAGCGCGAAATCGATCACCATGGTGGTGCCGCCCGACAGTGCCGCGCGGGTGCCGCTTTCGAAATCATCGGCCGAATAGGTGCCCATGAACGGCATTTCGAGATGGGTGTGCGGATCGATGCCGCCGGGCATGACATAGCAGCCGGTGGCATCGAGCGTCTTGTCGCCGACAAGATTGGGTCCGATGGCGGTGATGACGCCGTTTTCGATCATCACGTCCGCCTTGTAGGTCAGATCGGCGGTGACGATGGTTCCGTTCCTGATGACGGTGGTGCTCATGATGCACGTCCTCTTGCTGTTCCAAATCATGTGTTGATCGGCCGTCTTGATGCGGCCTTCTCAAGATACTGTCCGTCTAGTCGGCGTAGCCAGGGTTCTCCCGGTCGAGCACGCGCTTCATTTCCTCGAAATGCGAGAACTCGGCGTCCTTGTAGACCTCCCATTCGCGGGCAACGGATTCGGCCAGTTCGTCGTTCATCACGTTGAGCGGCTGGCCGGTCGAGTAGGCCAGCACCATGGTGCGCGCCGCGCGCTCGAGATGGTACATGGCGTCGAACGCCTCGGCCACCGTGCGGGCGACCGTGGTGACCCCGTGATTGGCCATCATCACGTTGGAGTAGTTGCCGATGGAGGCGGCGATGCGTTCGCCCTCGGCCTCGTCATTGGCGATGCCGCCGAAATCCATGTCCATCGCCAGCCGGTTGAAGAACCGGGCGGTGGTCTGGTCGATCGGCTTGATCGAGGGGTCTTTCAGACCGGCGAGCGCGGTGGCATGCGGGGGATGAAGATGCAGCGCGACGCGGGCGTGCGGCACGCGGCGGTGGATGGCGCCGTGGATCGACCAGGCCGACGGATCGGGCGCATCGGGCCGCTTCATCGTGTCGGGATCATCGGCGTCGATCAGCAGCATCTCGCTGGCCCTGGCACGCGAGAAATGCTTCCAGCGCGGGTTCATCAGGAATTTCCGGCCGTCGGGCGAAACGGCGGCGGAGAAGTGATTGGCGACGCCCTCGTGCCAGTTGTAGTAGGCAGCGAGCCGCAGGGCGGCTGCAAGGTCTATGCGAAGCTGGCTCTCGTCGGTGTTCTCGAGGGACACGACTTTGGCTGATGATGTCATAGGTTCACTCCACCACTCCGGCTGTTTCGACAACGGCATGCATGAGCACGTCGCAGCCCGCGCCGGCCCATTCCTTGGTGATTTCCTCGGCCTCGTTGTGCGACAGGCCGTCGACGCAGGGGCACATGACCATGGCGGTCGGCGCCACGCGGTTGATCCAGCAGGCATCGTGACCGGCGCCGGAGATGATGTCCATGTGCGAGTAGCCCAGCCGATCGGCGGCGTCGCGGATCGCCTTGACGCAGCCGTGGTCGAATTCCGGCGGGTCGAACTGGCCGACGATGTCCGCCTCGAAGCTGACGCCCAGCGCGTCACAGAGTTTCGGCGCTTCCGCCATCAGCCTCTCGACCATGCCATTCAAGGTGTCGAGTTCATGGCTGCGGAAATCGATGGTGAAGACCACCTTGCCCGGGATGATGTTGCGGGAATTGGGGTAGACGTCGATATGGCCAATGGCGCCCACGGCGTTCGGCGCGTTGTCCATCGCGATCTCATGCACCAGCTCGGTGATCTGGGCCAGGCCGCGGCCGGCGTTCCGGCGCATCGGCATCGGGGTCGAGCCGGTGTGGCTTTCCTTGCCGGTGACGGTGCACTGGATCCAGCGCAGGCCCTGGCCGTGGGTGACGACGCCGATGTCCTTTCCCTTAGCCTCGAGGATCGGGCCCTGCTCGATGTGCAGCTCGAACAGCGCATGCATCTTTCGAGCGCCCACTTCCTCGTCGCCCTTCCAGCCGATGCGCTCAAGCTCGTCGCCGAAGCGCTTGCCCTTGGCGTCGACCCGGTCATAGGCCCAGTCCTGCTCGTGCACGCCTGCGAAAACGCCCGACGCTAGCATGGCGGGGGCAAAGCGGGTGCCTTCCTCGTTGGTCCAGTTGACCACGACGATCGGGTGCCTGGTCTTGATGTCCAGATCGTTCAAGGTGCGGACCAGCTCGAGGCCTGCCAGCACGCCGAGCACGCCGTCATACTTGCCCCCCGTTGGCTGGGTGTCGAGGTGGGAACCGACATAGACCGGCAGCGCGTCCGGATCTGTGCCGGGCCGGGTCATGAACATGTTCCCCATGGTGTCGACGCCCATGGTCAAGCCCGCCTGTTCGCACCATTTGCGGAACAGGTGCCGGCCTTCGCCGTCCTCGTCGGTCAGGGTCTGGCGGTTGTTGCCGCCGGCGACACCCGGTCCGATCTTGGCCATCTCCATGAGCGAGTCCCACAGCCGATCGAGGTTGATGCGGAGGTTTGCTGCGGGTGCGGACATGGTGGTCTCCTATTTCAGTTCGACTTCGACAAAGCTCATCGGCCCTGTCCCGGCATTTATGACATTGTGCTCGACACCGAGCGGGCGGCGATAGGCCGCCCCCGGCGCCATCGTGACTCGACGTGAGCCACCGCCCGGCTCCTCGAGCAGCATGACGCATTCGGTCACCGGGGTGACCACGTAATCATGGCCGTGTACATGCCATCCGGTTTCCTGGCCGGGTTCGAAATCGAAGCGCGTCACGCGGACGCGTTCGTCATCGACCAGGGTTGTTGCGGTGGCGGGTTCACGGCTCATGGATCAGCTCGGGAAGGTGAAGACCGCGCCCGACTTGATGCCGTTGGGCCAGCGCGAGGTGATTGTTTTCAGGCGGGTGTAGAAGCGCACGCCTTCCGGGCCGTAGATCGAGTGATCGCCGAACAGCGAACGCTTCCAGCCGCCGAAGGAGTGATAGGCGACCGGTACCGGGATCGGCACGTTGACGCCGACCATGCCGACCTCGATGGAATCCGAGAAGGCGCGGGCGGCGTCGCCGTCACGGGTGAAGATCGCGGTGCCGTTGCCGTATTCATGATCGTTGATCATCTTGACGGCCTCGTCGAAGCTTCCGGCGCGGACGACCGAGAGAACCGGGCCGAAGATCTCTTCCTTGTAGATCGTCATGTCGGTGGTGACGCGGTCAAACAGCGTGCCGCCGACGAAGTAGCCGTTCTCGTAGCCCTGCAGCGAGAAGCCGCGGCCGTCGACCACCAGCTCGGCGCCTTCGCTGACGCCCTGGTCGATGTAGCCGAGCACCTTCTGCTGGTGCTGCTTGGTGACAACCGGGCCCATTTCGGCGGCATCGTCGGTGGCGGGGCCGATCTTGAGCGCCTCGACGCGGGGCTTGAGTTTGGCGACCAGCGCATCGGCGGTCTTTTCGCCCACGGGAACCGCCACCGAGATCGCCATGCAGCGCTCGCCGGCGGAACCGTAGCCCGCGCCCATCAGCGCGTCGGCGGCCTGATCCATGTCGGCGTCGGGCATGATCACCATGTGGTTCTTGGCGCCGCCCAAGGCCTGCACGCGCTTGCCGTTGGCGGTGCCGCGCGAATAGACATATTCGGCAATCGGGGTGGAGCCGACGAAGCTGATCGCCTTGACGTCGGGATGATCGAGCAGCGTGTCGACGGCCAGCTTGTCGCCGTGGACGATGTTGAGCACGCCTTCCGGGAAACCTGCTTCCTGGAACAGTTTCCAGGCCAGCATGGGTGCGGACGGATCGCGCTCGGACGGTTTCAGGACAAAGGTGTTTCCGCAGGCGACCGCGATCGGGTACATCCACATCGGCACCATGGCGGGAAAGTTGAACGGGGTGATGCCGGCGACCACGCCGAGCGGCTGGCGGTCGGCGATGGAATCGACGCCGGGGCCGACATTGCGGGAGAAATCGCCCTTGAGCAGGTTGGGGATGCCGCAGGCAAACTCGACCACCTCGATGCCGCGGGTGACTTCGCCGAGCGCGTCGTCATGGGTCTTGCCGTGCTCGCGGGAGATCTCGCGGGCGATGTCGGCGGCGTGACGGTCGAGCAGTTCCTTGAACTTGAACATGTAGCGCGCGCGCTTCAGGGGCGGCATGGCACCCCAGGCCGGCTGGGCCGCCTTGGCGTTGGCGACGGCCGCGTTGATTTCCTCGACCGTCGACAGCGGCAGTTCGGCGATCTGCTCGCCGGTGGCCGGGTTGAAGACGGGGGACCTGCGGTCCGAGCCGGAAATCACCAGCTTGCCGCCAATGGCGTTTTCAATGATCTGCATGGTTACGCGACCCCCTTGAGCACTGTGCGCAGTTTTTCGAACAATTCGTCGATCTGATCCTTCGAGATGATCAGGGGCGGGGAGAGCGCGATGATGTCGCCGGTGGTGCGGATCAGCAACCCGTCGTCATAGGCCTTGAGGAAGGCCGAGAAGGCGCGCTTGGTCGGCTCGCCGGCGATCGGCTCGAGTTCGATGGCGCCGATCAGGCCGGTGTTGCGGATGTCGATGACATGCGGACAATCCTTGAGCGAATGCAGCTGCTCTTCCCAGTAGGGCGAAAGCTCGGCGGCGCGCGTCAGCAGTCCCTCTTCCTTGTAGGTGTCGAGCGTGGCGAGAGCCGCGGCCGAGGCGATCGGGTTGCCCGAATAGGTGTAGCCGTGGAAGAACTCGATCATGTGCTCCGGGCCCTGCATGAAGGCGTCGTGGATCTCGGAGGT
>JAHJUC010000253.1 GCA_018829385.1 Alphaproteobacteria bacterium | reverse complement strand
GCACACCTTCGTCGATCACACCCATGCGACGGCCTTTCTGGCGCTGGCAAACCTGCCGGATGCCGAGGCTGCGATCCGCGAGATCTTCGGTGACCGCCTGGCCGTGGTGCCCTACATCATGCCCGGCTTTGCACTCGCCAAAAAGGCCGCCGAAGTCTTCGACGCCCATCCCGACTGCGAAGGGCTGATCCTGCTCAAGCACGGCCATTTCACCTTTGGTGCGACGGCGAAGGAGAGCTACGACAAGGTGATCGAGCACACCAACTTGGTCGAGGAGTGGCTTGCTGCGAAGAACCAGGGCCGCAGGTTCGATTGCACCGTCAAGCGGGACCGCCAGGTTGCAGATCCGGAGTCAGCGGCCTCCGTCCTGCCGGTCCTGCGCGGCGCGATCGCAAGCCTGCGCGGTGAGTATCACAATGCGGCGCCCCGGCCTGTGGTGATGGACATTCGGTCTGGGGAGGCAATCAACGCATTTCTGAGCCGCGCAGATCTCGATGATCTGGCGCAACGCGGCGTTGCCTCGCCTGACCATGTGATCCGAACCAAGGGCCGCATGCTGGTCCTGAACAAGGTCGATCTTGCCGGGGGGCGTGAAGCCATCGAGGCGAAGGTGACGGAATATGCCGCCGCTTACCGCGCCATGTTCGACGCGCAATTCAAACGGGTTGGCGGCGGAAAAGTGATGCTCGAGCCGCACCCCTGCGTCGCCTGGATCGAAGGTGTCGGCATCGTCGGTATCGGCAAGGATGCGTCCGCCGCCTCGGCCGCGGCCGATATCGCCGAGCAGACAGTCGAGGTGATGAGCCAGGGCGAGGCGGCCGGCGGTTTCCGCCCGATCGGTCCGGATGATCTTTTCGACATGGAGTACTGGTCGCTCGAGCAGGCCAAGCTCTCGAAGGCGGCTGCAAAGCCCTTCGCCGGACAGGTCGTCGCCGTCACCGGCGGCGCCGGCGCCATCGGGCTCGCCACCGCCAAGGCCTTCGCCCGCGAGGGGGCTGCGATTGCCCTGATCGATTTCAACCCGGAAGCCTGCAAGGCTGCCGCTGCTTCGATCGGACCCAACTGTCTCGCCGTGTTCGCCGATCTCACAGCAAAGGGCGCTGCCGATCAGGCCGTCGCCGAAATCGTCCGGCGCTTTGGCGGCCTCGACGTGCTCGTCTCCAATGCCGGGGCCGCGATCCAGGGCATGCTGCTCGAACTCGACGAGGATACCCTGCGCTCGAGCTTCGAACTCAACTTCTTCTCTCACCTGGCCATGGCAAGGGCCGCGTCACGGGTGTTCGCATCACAGGGCCATGGCGGGCAGATGCTGTTCAACGTCTCCAAGCAGGCGGTCAATCCGGGCAAGGGTTTTGGCGCCTACGGGCTTCCAAAAGCCGCAACCTTCTTCCTCGTGCGGCAACTGGCGCTGGAGCTTGGCGGTTCCGGTGTCAGGGTCAATGGCGTCAACGCTGACAGGATCCGCTCCGGCCTGCTGACCGACGACTTCATCAAGTCCCGCGCCGAGGCGAGGGGCGTCTCCGCCTCCGACTACATGGCGGGGAACCTGCTGAAAGCGGAGGTCGAGGCCCATCATGTTGCCGATGCGTTCGTGGCGCTTGCGAAGTCCGAGCGGACGACGGCCCATGTGATCACCGTAGATGGCGGCAACATCGAGGCCGCCTTGCGGTAACAATAGATCGGGACCGCCGGGTAGCGACGCAATTGGCGTCTCACCCGGGCGGTCCTGCCTCTCCTGGCTTACCTCAATCGGCAGCCTTGCATGACATTCCCGTGTAGGCCTTGATGGCGGCGCCGGTCCCGTCCTGCCAGATGCGCTCCAGCCAGGCGCTGAAACACTGCGAGAACCGCTGGTCTTCGGCCATGTCGCCATAGATCTGGCGCTGGCCCAGCCAGGCGTACGGGTCGTCACGCGCCGCCAGGGCCGTCCTGGCGAGCACGTCCCACTGCGGATCGTTCGGCTCGATGCCCGATCCGTCTTCCCGCGTGCCGGCGCACATGCGGGCCCAAAGCGCCTCCACGAGGCTCAGCCCCTCAATCGGTCCGCCGGCCTCCAGCGCATCGCGCAGGATCGGAAGCACGAAGCCGCTGTGGCGCGAGGAGCCGTCAAAGGCGACCCGCCGCGTCGTGTCGTGGATTTCCGGATTGGAAAACCGCCTTTCGATCAGCGCGACATAATCGCTCGGTATCATGCCTGGAACAGATCCGACATAGGGCGCGATTTCCTCGATTTGGACCTTTCGGAACAAGGCCTTGAGCGCCGGATGTGCCATGCACCCCGCGATCGTTTCGACGGAGAGAAGCTCCCCGGCATTGGCGAGAACCTGATGGCCGGCATTGAGGATCCGGATCTTCATCGTTTCGAAGCCATGCACGTCATCGGTGATGATCGCGCCGACCCGGTCCCAGTCCGGCCGTCCCGCGCAGAAATCGTCCTCGATCACCCATTGCCGGTAATTCTCATGGGTGACCGGCGCGGCGTCCGCTATACCCAGCTCACGGGCAAGGCCGATCTCCTTCGGACCCGTGGCGGGCACGATGCAGTCGACCATGGAATTCGGAAACGAGCAGTGCCGGCCAATCCATTCGGCAAGACCTGGATCGGAAAGCCCGGCAAGGCCCAGCACCGTTTGCCTGGTGATCGAGCCGTTGCCCTGAAGGTTGTCGCAACTCTGCACCGCGAACGGGCCGTGCCCGCCGTCGCGCCGCAGTTTCAGGGCCGCAGTAATTGCGCCGAAGACGGTTCGCGGCGTCCCGGGGTTGTCGACGTCGTGTTGAATGTCCGGATGCGAGGGATTGAAAGCCCCGCTGCCCGGCTCGGTGAAGTAACCGCCTTCGGTGATCGTCAGCGCAACGATTCGAATTCGCGGATCGGCCATGGCGCCGATCAGCGGGCCGTTTCCGTCCTCGATCGGCAGATAGTCGATCATCGAGCCGATCACTTCGGCCGAGGTGCCGGCGGGGTCGAGCTCGATCAGGGTGGTCAGGCAGTCCTGCGCCAGAAGCCGGTCACGCATCGCCGCATCATAGGATCGCACCCCCGCGCCAATGATGGCCCAGTCGAGAGCCAACCCGTCCTGCATCAGCCGGTGCAGGTACCAGGCCTGGTGAGCACGGTGAAAATTGCCCAGGCCCACATGCACAATACCCGGTGTCAGGGCCGAACGGTCATAACGCGGGCGCTGAACATTGTCGGGAAGCTTGACCAGTGTCGCGTCGGCGAGCCTTACGGGCGAGGGGCCCGTCATGTGGGTGTCCATCAGCTCAGCCATTGTCCGCCATCAACATTGTAGGTCTGGCCGACGACATAGTCGGCATCAGTGCTCGCCAGGAAAACCGCCATGCCGCAAAGGTCCTCCGCCGTGCCCATCCGTCCGAACGGAACCGCCTCGCCGACTTCCCTCTTTTTCTGGCCCGGAGCCTTGTTCTCGTATTTCGCGAAAAAGGCGTCGACGCCGTCCCAATGCTCGCCATCGACGACGCCGGGGGATATCGCGTTCACATTGATGCCATGGGCGATGAGGTTCAGGCCCGCCGACTGGGTCAGGCTGATGATCGCGGCCTTGCTGGCGCAATAGACGGCGACAAGCGGCTCTCCCCGGCGGCCGGCCTGGCTGGCCATGTTGATGATCTTGCCGCCCTTGCCGGAGGCGATCATCTGGCGCGCCACCGCCTGGAGCGTGAACAGCGTGCCGGCGACGTTGATGTTGAAGACGCGATCGAAATCCGCCCGGTCAATCTCGACAATGGGAGCGGCGGTAAAGATCGCCGCGTTGTTGACGAGGATGTCGATGCCGCCGAAGGCCGCGCGCGTTTCGCTCACGGCGCGGTCGATGCTTTCCTGTTGCGACACGTCCATATGAACCGCAATGGCGGCGTCACCCAGTTCCGTGGCCGTTGCCCGTGCCTTGGCGAGGTCTATGTCGGCGATCGCCACGCGGGCGCCCTCGCGGATATAGGTTTCCGCAAAGGCACGTCCGATGCCGCGGGCTGCACCCGTGATCAGCGCGGATTTACCAGCCAGCCGCATCATTGGATCCGCAACCCGTCTGCGGCGAAGCGGTGGATTTTCTCGGCTACCGGTGTCAGGTAGACAATGTCGCCGTGACGGGCGGAGAATTCGCCGTCGACGCGAACCGTGATTGTCTCCCCGCCATTCTCCGGATGCACATGCAGGAAAGTGTCGGAACCAAGATGTTCGGCCACGCCCACCTTGCCCCTCCACTCGCCTTCGGTGAGAGAGATCCCGAGGTGTTCGGGACGGAAGCCGATGGCATGGGCGCCGTGTTTCGCCGCCACGGCCCCCTCGAGAAAATTCATCCTGGGCGAGCCGATGAAACCGGCGACGAAGCGGTTGCGGGGCCGGTTGTAGAGTTCGAGCGGGCTGCCCACCTGTTCGATATTGCCTGCCCGCAGCACGACGATCTTGTCAGCCATCGTCATCGCTTCGACCTGGTCATGGGTCACATAGATCATTGTGGTCTGAAGCCGCTTGTGCAGTTCGGAGATCTCGAGCCGCATTCCCACGCGAAGCGCTGCATCCAGGTTGGACAGCGGTTCATCAAACAGGAAGGCGGAAGGTTCGCGCACGATGGCGCGGCCGATCGCGACCCGCTGGCGCTGGCCGCCCGACAATTGCCCAGGCCGCCGGTCAAGATAGTCGTTGAGATTGAGCACCTGTGCCGCATTCGATACACGGCGGTCAATCTCCGCCTGATCAAGCTTGGCCATGCGCAGGGGAAAGGCGATGTTCTTGCGCACCGACATATGCGGATAAAGTGCATAGGACTGGAACACCATCGCCAGTCCCCGCTTTGCCGGCGGAACCGTGGAGACATCGGCGCCATCGATTTCGATGTGGCCCGAACTGAGATCCTCAAGCCCTGCGATCAGGCGCAGCAGCGTCGATTTTCCACAGCCGGACGGGCCAACAAAAACCGTGAACTCGCCGTCTTCGATGGTCAGGTCCAGCGGCGGTATCACCTCGACCGAGCCGAAGCGCTTGGTCACCTTGTCGAGTACAATGCGTCCCATGGAGTTCGTTCCCTATTTCACGGCGCCGAAGGTCAGGCCCCGGACAAGTTGTTTCTGGCTGAACCAGCCCATAATGAGGATAGGTGCAATGGCCATCGTCGATGCCGCGCTGAGCTTGGCGTAGAACAGGCCTTCCGGGCTCGAATAGCTGGCAATGAAGGCGGTCAGCGGCGCCGCCTGAGCTGCCGTCAGGTTGAGCGTCCAGAACGCCTCGTTCCAGGCCAGGATGAAGTTCAGAAGAATGGTGGAAGCGATGCCCGGCACAGCCATCGGTGTGAGCACATAGATGATTTCCTCGCGCAGTGACGCACCATCCATGCGCGCAGCTTCGAGGATTTCTCCCGGGATTTCCTTGAAGTAGGTGTAGAGCATCCACACGATGATCGGCAGGTTGATCAGCATGATCACCACCACCAGGCCGGTGCGGGTGTCGAGCAGTCCGAGCTCGATGAAAATCAGGTAGATCGGGTAGAGCACGCCGACCGCCGGGAGCATCTTGGTCGAGAGCATCCAGAGCAGGATATCCTTGGTCCGCTTCGAAGGCACGAAGGCCATCGACCATGCCGCAGGTATGGCGATCATCACACCGATCAGTGTCGATCCGCCTGCGATGATGACCGAGTTCCACAGGAAGCGCATGTAATCCGATCGTTCCTGGACCACGGCGTAGTTTTCGAGCGTCCAGTCGAAGAACAGGAACAACGGTGGATCGTTGATCGCCTGTGCCTCTGTCTTGAAGCTGGTCAGGATGGTCCAGAGGATCGGGAAGAAGATCAGGATGCCAACGCTCCAGGCGAGCACTGTGTTGATCGTCTTGCGGCGGGTGGTAACGGCTCGGGACATGGCGCTATCTCCTCACGCGTCCAGGTTCTTGCCGACGATGCGCATCAGGAAGATGGCAATGATGTTGGCGAGAATGATTGCGTAGACGCCACCTGCACTGCCGAGCCCGACATTCTGGCTTTCCAGCACCCGCTGGAAGATCAGATAGGTCAACGTCCGCGTGCCGAAGGCTCCCCCGGTGGTCACGAAGATCTCGGCAAAGACCGACAGAAGGAAGATGGTCTGGATCAGGATTACGATTGTGATCGCGCGGCTTAGATGCGGCAGAATGATGTAGAAGAAGCGCGAGAGCGGCGGCGCACCGTCCATCTCGGATGCTTCCAGCTGCTCGCTGTCGAGTGACTGGATCGCCGTCAGCAGGATCAGCGTCGCAAAGGGCAGCCATTGCCAGGACACAATCAGGACAATGGAAAAAATCGGGGCGTCGCTTAGCCAGACAATGGGTTCGGCGCCGAAAGCGCGCCAGAGGTGGGCAAACAGGCCATTGACCGGGTCCATGAAGATGTTCTTCCAGACCAGGGCGGAAACGGTGGGCATGACGAAGAAAGGTGCGATCACCAGGATGCGCACGACGCCCTGGCCCCACATCGGCTGGTCAAGAAGCAGCGCAAGCAGCACACCGAGAATGATGGTGATCAACAGCGCGCCGCCAACGATGATCAACGTGGTCTGAACACTCGGCCAGAAAGCGCTCGACGTCACAAACCGCACATAATTGTCAAAGCCAACCCAGCCAGGCACGATGTCGGGCCGGTTCGGCAGAAAGCGGCGGAAGGAAAACCAGAGTGTCATCACCAGCGGGACAAGCATCCAGCCAAGAAGCAGAATGACCGCCGGCGCCATCATCAGCCGGGCTGCAGATCTGGAATGTTGGGTCGCCATGACGCAAATCCTCTGTGGCCGGGCACACTGGCCCGTTTATCGCCGAATTTTCAGGAACCGTGCGATTGCAAGTGAACCGGAAGGCGGCGGCACGCGCCACCCTCCGGTCCCGGGAGGAAGACTTAGCGGTAACCCGCCGCTTCCATGGCGTCGTTGGTGATCGCCTGCGCTTTTGCGAGCGCCTCCTCGACGGTCTGCTGACCTGCATAGACTGCCGAGAACTCCTGGCTGACCTCGGTCGCGATGCCGGCAAACTCCGGGATCGCTGCGAACTGGACCCCGACATAGGGTACCGGTTCGACCGTGGGCTTGTTCGGATCAGCCGTCAAAATCGACTCGAGCGTCATCTTGGCGAACGGAACAGCCTGGTAGTTCGGGTTCTCGTAGAGCGAGGTCCGTGCACCGGGCGGCACGTTGGCCCAGCCTTCCTTTTCGGCAACCAGCTCGATGTAGTCCTTCGAGGTAGCCCATTCGATGAACTGCTTGGCGGCAGCTTCCTTGGCTGTGCCTGCCGGAATGGCGAGTGCCCAGGCCCACAGCCAGTTGGAGCGCTTGCCCAGACCATTGTCAGGCGCGAGCGCGAAGCCAACGCTGTCTGCCACAGTCGAATCTTTCGGGTTGGTCACGAAGGATGCAGCCACTGTAGCGTCAATCCACATGCCGCACTTGCCCTGCTGGAACAGCGACAGGTTTTCGTTGAAGCCATTGGTTGCGTAGCCGGACGGGCCGGATTCCGTCATCATGCCGACGAAGAAGTTCAGCGTATCGGCCCATGGTTTCGTGTCGAACTGGGCATTCCAGTCCATGTCAAACCAGCGGGCGCCGAAGGAATTTGACATTGCGGTAATGAAGGCGCCGCCTTCACCCCAGCCGGCCTTGCCGCGAAGGCAGATGCCGTTGATGTCGTTGTCGCGATCGGTCATTGCCGCCGCTGCCTTGCGGATGAACTCCCAGGTGGGCGCTTCCGGCATTTCCATGCCGGCCTTCTCCATCAGGTCGGTACGGTACATGATCATCGAGCTTTCGCCATAGAACGGCGCGGCATAAAGTGTGCCGTCGTAGCTCAGGCCGCCTGCCATTGCCGGCAGGATGTCGGCGACGTCATAGCCTTCGGAAAGATCATCAAGCGGTATCAGCCAGCCGTTGGCGCCCCAGATGGGGGTTTCGTACATGCCGATGGTCAGGATGTCGAACTGGCCGCCCTTGGTGGTGATGTCGGTGGTGACACGCTGGCGAAGAACATTCTCCTCCAGTGTAACCCACTCGACCTTGTGGCCAGTCTTGGCGGTAAAATCATCCGTCAGACCCTGCATGCGGATCATATCGCCGTTGTTCACGGTTGCGATGGTGATTGTCTCGGCAATAGCGCCGGTGGTGCCGAGGACCGACAAGGCGGTCGCCGCACACAGTGCGTACTTGAGGTACATCCGTATCCTCCCTTTGATTGGATGTTGCCGTCAAATGGTACATCCAAAAATGGGAGCGCGTCAATTAATAATTTACGCGCGTAAATATGGACTTTATTTGTCAATACATACAATATGTTAAGCAGAGCCTCGCATCACCAGCCTTCCATCAAACAATGTCGTTTCGCGCGATTGCGCGCGTTGTTCCGTCTCGATCAGCGAGAACAGTGTTTCCGCGCTCTTCTTGGCGATCGAGGTGTAGTCCTGTGAAACGGTTGTCAGTGTCGGACAGGTGTACCGCGAGAACGGATGGTCATCGTGCCCGGCTATGCGCAAGGCGCAGTTCTCGCCCAGCCCAACCTGCAACCCCAGCTGATAGGCGGCTGAAAGCAGCCCGATCGCTAGGCGGTCGTTGCTGCACAGAATGGTGTCCGTCGGCAACGTCCGGTCGGCCAGCACCCGCGACCCTTCTCGGAAACCGATTTCCTCGAAGTCCCAGCCTTCACCCTCGACCTGTATCAGGTGCGGTTTGTGGCCCGATCGCTCCATTGAGTTTACATAGGCATTCCGGCGTTTCAGGGCGTTCGGGTTGGTCGGCTTGCGCATTTCGAAGAAGGCAGGCGGCTCGCCGGTCCGGCAAAGATACTCGACGATCAAGCCAATGCTCTGGTTATTGTCCGAGCCGATGAAGGCTTCTCCGACATTCTCGATGTTCGCGTCAAACAGAACCGTCGGAACTTCGGTGCAGAAGGCCGCAATGCGTTCGGAATCCGACATCCGCCCGAGCGGCGCAAGCAGCACGCCAGCCGGCTTGAGCAGCCGCAGATTGTTGAGGTTCTCTATTTCCTGTTCCGGGTTCCCCTGGGATCCGAGCACGATCGGACGAAATCCGGCCGCGATGATGTGGTTTTCCACATTGCGAGCGATCTCGGCAAAGAACGGGTCCGACATGTAGGGGATGACGATGCCCACATTCTTGGTCAGCCGCCGGTTCTGGTTCATCGCGTAGAAGTTCGGCTGGTAGTCGTAGCGCGCAAGCGCCTTTTCGATACGCTCCCTTGTCGATTTCCTGACGCTGTCCGCATCATTGAAATACTTCGATATTGTCGGACGTGAGATACCGCTCACGGATGCGAAGTCGTCCATGTTCCTGATTTTTGAGTCGCTCATCCGTCAGCTCGCCCTTTTCATGTTCAAGTGCGCATAGGAACACTCGAAGACCGCGATTCCCTCGACTGCAGCAATGGCCGGCAGCCTAGTTTACGGGCGGAAATTTTGCCAGCATTCTGTAAAGCCTTTGGCGGACCGGATGTTTGATCGGGAATATCCGGTCGAACCCGGGAGCGATACGCCGCAGTTGAATGGCTCAGGACACTCCAGGCCATTGCGACCCGGTCTTGAGGCAACCGAGATCAAGCCCCGGAGCGCGTCGATAGCGAGATTGTGCATTGCACAATTTCTTCATTTGCGCAAAATGCAGTCATGAATGAGCCTCTGCCGTCGGTGCTGATCATTGATGAAAACGCCACCCGCGCTTCGATCATCGAAGCGGGGTTGTCGGCGGCCGGGCATACAAGGGTCACGGTCATCAACGAGATGCACGGCATTGCCGCCAAGATTGCGCTGCACGCGCCCGACGTGATCGTCATCGATCTGGAGAACCCGAACCGCGACATGCTCGAAAGCATCTTCCAGCTGTCGCGGGCCGTGAAACGGCCGATCGCCATGTTCGTCGACCGCTCCGACAAGGAGGCGATGCAATCGGCGATCGATGCCGGCGTGTCCGCCTATGTCGTCGACGGACTGCGCCAGGAACGGGTCAAGAGCATCCTCGACATGGCGATCAGCCGGTTCAATGCCTTCTCCAGGCTCGAGCGGGAGCTTGAGGAAGCGCGCGGCGCGCTGGAAGAGCGCAAGGTGATCGATCAGGCCAAGGGCCTGATCATGAAGTCGCGCGGGGTCGATGAAGCCACGGCCTACAAGCTCCTGCGCAAGGCCGCCATGAACGGCAACAGGAAAATCGCCGATGTAGCCGAAAGCCTGGTCATGTCGGCGCGGCTGCTTGGCGATGGGGACGAATAGATGACCATAGAACTGAGCGCCGGCTTTCTTCCCTTGACCGACAGCGCGATCCTGATCGCCGCCAGGGAGCGCGGCTTCGCTGAAGCCGAAGGCATCGCGCTCGATCTGGTGCGCGAAACATCGTGGGCCAATGTCCGCGACAAGCTCGCCGTCGGGCAATTCGAGATCTCTCATGCGCTGGCGCCGATGCCGATTGCGGCCAACCTCGGACTGACGCCGTTCGAAACGCGGCTGATTGCGCCGATGGCGCTTGGTCTGGGGGGCAACGCCATCACCGTGAGCAATCGGCTGGTGGCCGAGATGCGCCATCAGCACGCCTTCGAGATGACCGACGCCAGGGGTGCGGGCGAAGCGCTGGCCCGCGTGGTCAGGACCGGCCAGGCCGAGGGCCGCAAGCGGCTGCAGTTCGGTGTCGTGCACCCATTCTCCGGGCACAATTTCGAACTGCGCTATTGGCTCGGCGCTTCCGGCATCGCGCCGGACAGCGATATAGAGATCGTCATCCTGCCGCCATCGCTGATGGCTGATGCGCTGGCCTCAGGGCAGATCGACGGCTATTGCGTCGGCGAACCCTGGAACTCCGTCGGCGTTGCCAGCGGTGCCGGTCGGATCATTGCCACCAAGTCATCGATCTGGGCCTCGAGCCCGGAAAAGGTCCTGGCGGTCCGCGAGGACTGGGCGGAGGAAAACATGGGGACGCTGCATGCCCTGCTGCGTGCGCTCTACCGTTCCGCCGAATGGTGCGGACAACCCTCAAACCACTCCGAACTGGCCGCACTTCTCAGCCTGCCCAATTATCTCGGCCAACCATCGAGCGTCATCCTTCCCGCGCTCGATGGCTCCATCCTGGGCGATGCAGGTTCCGCGGCATCGTCGGATTTCTTCCAGCCGCATGCCCGGGCGGCGACGTTCCCCTGGCAAAGCCATGCGCTTTGGTTCTATTCGCAGATGGTTCGCTGGGGCTATGTCGATCATACGGCGGGCCATGCCGAGATGGCGCGGCGCAGCTTCCGGCCGGACATCTACCGCTCGGCTCTCGCCGGAACAGGGGTTCCGGTGCCCTCGGCCAACTCCAAGGTTGAAGGCGCCCTCACGCGGACGACCGCTGTCGGCGCTTCGTCGCAGTTCCTCTATCTCGGGCCGGACGGATTCTTCGACGGCGCCGTGTTCGATCCGGACCGGCTGGACGCCTATATCGACAGCCAGAAGCCCTGAATTTTTCCCGCGCATCGACGCTTGTGATTGTTTTTTGGTCTGCACTTCATGCTGCTTTGCACAATTGCTGCGCAGACTTTGGCAAGAGCGGAAATTTCGGCAAATCCTGATTATCTTGAAAAAACAATGACAAGGCTTCCTTTTTAGAATTTGGCACGCTGTTTGCAAGGCTTGGATCAGCTTTCCAAGGCTGACCAGGTCCAATGACGGGCCCGAACCAGGCAACGCCGCCAAACCGAAGTATCCCGCATCCTCCCGCGGGGTCTCCGGTTTGGCGGCTTTTTTTATGCGGTCAACGGACCGCCAAAGGAGACAGGGAATGACCATGAAGTTCACACGGCGTACCGCTCTTGCACTCAGCGCCATGATGCTGGCTTCCGCCACCATGTTGACGCCCGCCTCTGCCGGCATGCTCGATGTCGAGAAGGACGAGTTGAAATTCGGCTTCATCAAGCTCACCGACATGGCGCCGCTGGCGATCGCCTACGAGAAGGGCTATTTCGAGGACGAGGGCCTGTTTGTCACGCTCGAGCCGCAGGCCAACTGGAAGGTGCTGCTCGACCGGGTGATCACCGGCGAACTTGACGGCGCCCACATGCTGGCCGGCCAGCCGCTGGCCGCGACCATCGGTTTCGGCACCAAGGCGCACATCGTCACCCCCTTCTCGATGGATCTGAACGGCAACGGCATCACCGTTTCCAACGAGGTCTGGGACCTGATGAAGCCGCATCTGGAGTACGGGCCGGACGGAAAGCCGGTCCATCCGATCAAGGCCGATGTGCTGAAAAAGGTTGTCGACAAGTTCAAGGCGGAAGGCCGGCCGTTCAACATGGGCATGGTGTTCCCGGTCTCCACCCACAACTACGAACTGCGCTATTGGCTCGCTTCCGGCGGCATCCACCCGGGCTTCTATTCACCCTCCGATGTCTCCGGCCAGATCGGCGCGGACGCGCTTCTCTCGGTCACGCCGCCGCCGCAGATGCCGGCGACGCTGGAAGCCGGCACCATCGACGGCTACTGCGTCGGCGAACCCTGGAATCAGGCCGCCGTGTTCAAGGGCATCGGCGTGCCGGTGATCACCGATTACGAGATCTGGAAGAACAATCCGGAAAAGGTCTTCGGCCTGACCAAGGAGTTCACCGAGCAATACCCCAACACCACGCTGGCCCTGACCAAGGCGCTGATCCGCGCGGCGAAATGGCTCGACGAGAACGACAATGCCAACCGCATGGAGGCGGTCGAGATCCTGGCCCGGTCCGAATATGTCGGAGCCGATGCCGAAGTCATCGCCAACTCGATGACCGGCACCTTCGAGTACGAGAAGGGCGACAAGCGCGAAGTGCCGGACTTCAACGTCTTCTACCGCTATTACGCGACCTATCCCTATTACTCGGACGCCGTCTGGTATCTCTCGCAGATGCGCCGCTGGGGACAGATCTCCGAAGCCAAGCCGGATGAGTGGTTCGATGAAACCGCAAGGTCCGTCTACCTGCCGGACATCTATCTCAAGGCGGCGCGGCTGCTGGTCGAGGATGGTCATGCCGACGAGGCGGATTTCCCCTGGGATACCGACGGCTACCGCGCGCCGACGCCGGCCGCCGATATCATCGACGGCATCGCCTATGACGGCAAGAAGCCCAACGATTACCTCGACAGCCTGAGCATCGGCCTCAAGGGCGATGAAGTCGCCGGCGGTTAGTCCGCCGTTTTGCCGGAGCGCCGTAAGCGGCGCTCCGCTCCACCTGTCGACCACTTCAAAGGATTACCACCGATGGCAAATGCCACCGATACCG
>JAHJUC010000252.1 GCA_018829385.1 Alphaproteobacteria bacterium | reverse complement strand
ATGAGCTTCTTCGAAGGCTCGGCGCGGGTGCCGTTGATGATTTCGGTTCCCGGTGCACAGGGCCGCCGGGTTGCGGAGCCGACCTCCAATCTCGACATCACGCCGACGCTTGCCGCCCTTGCCGGCGTGTCGCTCGACGACATTGCGCCCTGGACCGATGGCGAAAGCCTGGTTGCGGCGATGGGTGGCGAGACGCGCACCACGCCGGTGCTGATGGAATACGCGGCGGAAGGCTCGCAGGCGCCCTTGGTGGCGATCCGCGACGGCAGGTACAAATTCAGCCATTGCGAGCTCGACCCGCCGCTCCTGTTCGATCTCGACGCCGACCCGGAGGAACTCACCAATCTCGCCAATGATCCTGCGCACGCCGAGCGGGTGGCCGGTTACATGGCACAGGTCCGGGCCCACTGGGACATGGCGGCCTATGACGCCGAGGTGCGGCAGAGCCAGGCGCGGCGCTGGGTGGTCTACGAGGCGCTTCGGAACGGCAACTACTATCCGTGGGATTTCCAGCCGCTGCAGAAGGCCTCGGAGCGCTACATGCGCAACCACATGGATCTCAACATCCTCGAAGAATCGCAACGGTTTCCGCGTGGCGAATAGGCCCGGTTCCGATACGCACGGAGAAAAGACATGAATGCTCAACCCAAAGCCTCCCACCACATCGGCGGCGCCTATGTCGAAGACAGCGCCGGCGCGGCGATCGAAAGCATCTACCCGGCCACCGGCGAGGTGAACGCGCGGCTGCATTCGGCAACACCGGCGATCATCGAGCAGGCGGTCGCGGCGGCAAAGGCCGCGCAGCCGGCCTGGGCCAGGCTGAAGGGCGTGGAGCGCGGGCGGATCCTGTTGCGCACGGCTCAGATCCTGCGTGAGCGCAACGAGGAGCTGTCTCGGATCGAAACCCTCGACACCGGCAAGGCGATCCAGGAAACGCTGGTGGCCGACGCGGCTTCCGCCGCCGATGCGCTCGAATATTTCGGCGGGCTTGCCGGTGCGATCACCGGCGAACATGTCGATCTGGGCGGCGACTTCGTCTACACGCGGCGCGAGCCGCTCGGGATCTGCGCCGGCATCGGTGCCTGGAATTATCCGATCCAGATCGCCGCGTGGAAGTCTGCTCCGGCGCTCGCCTGCGGCAACGCCTTCATCTTCAAGCCGTCGGAGGTGACCCCGCTGACCGCGCTCAAGCTCGCCGAAGCCTTCAAGGACGCGGGCCTGCCGGACGGCATCTTCAACGTGGTCCAGGGCTATGGCGATGTGGGTGCTGCGCTCGCCGCGCATCCCGATATCGCCAAGATCTCGCTCACCGGCTCGGTGCCGACCGGCGCCAAGGTGCTGGCGGCGGCCGCACCGACGATCAAGGCGGTGACGATGGAACTCGGCGGCAAGTCGCCGATCGTGGTGTTCGACGACGCCGACATCGAAAGCGCCATCGGTGGCGCCATGCTCGGCAATTTCTACTCGACCGGGCAGATCTGCTCGAACGGCACAAGGGTGTTCGTGCAGCGCGGCGTGCATGACCGCTTCCTCGAGCGGCTGAAAGCCCGCACCGAGGCGATCCGTCTGGGCGATCCGCTCGATCCCGACACGCATCTGGGGTCGATGGTCTCGGTGGCACAGCGCGACAAGGTGCTGGGCTACATCGAGACGGGAAAACGCGAAGGCGCGCGGCTTGTCACCGGCGGCGGCGTGCCGGAGATGCAGGGGTTCGAGAACGGCGCATGGATCCAGCCGACGGTGTTTGCCGGCGTCAGCGACGAGATGACGATCGCGCGCGAAGAGATCTTCGGTCCGGTGATGAGCGTGCTCAGCTTTGACGACGAGGATGAAGCCATTGCGCGGGCCAACGACACCGAGTTCGGTCTGGCGGCAGGCGTGTTCACCGCCGACCTCACCCGGGCGCACCGGGTGATCGCGCGGCTCGATGCGGGCACGACGTGGATCAACACCTACAATTTGACCCCGGTCGAGGCGCCCTTCGGCGGCGTCAAGCAATCGGGCATCGGGCGTGAGAACAGCCGCGCCGCGATCGAGCACTACACCCGGCTGAAGAGCGTCTATGTCGCCACCGGCCCCGTCGACAGCCCGTATTGAGGCGCAAGCGATGGCCTTGTCACACCACGAGATCGTCAAGATCGACACGAAGGGCGGTTGCGATGCGCTTGAGCACATCGACCGAGCCAGCCTTCTTGCCGTTTTCGATATCGGAGAGGTGGGGCTGGGAAATGCCCGCGGCTGCGGCGAGCTCGCTTCCGGTCATGCCGCGATACTTGCGAAAGGTGCGGATGCGGCTGTCGGTTTCCATGAGTTCATGCACAAGGTCGGAAGGCCAGGTCTCCTCGCCCGCCCGGATCCGCTCTATGATCGCGTGCGCCTCAAGGCTATCCATCATGTCTTCGTAGTCGTCTTCCGGGACGAGAACGTAAGTTTCGCCGTCAATGGTCAGTTTCTGGATTTCGCCCATCGGGAGTCACTCCTTGTAGATGCCGCTGCGCGGGCCCGCCTTGTAGATGCCGCTGCGCGGGCCCGCGTTGATCACCATGACGACAACGCCCTGGTCATCGATGATGACGCGGTCCTGACCGACCCGAATGCGGTGGAAGTCAGACCCGGACAACTTCTTGATGTCCACCGTTTCACCCCGCGCGAATGCATCCACCTTGGCGAAAATGGCCGCGCGCCGTTTCGGTTGCATCCGGGCGAGGCTCTTTTCCGCTGCCTTGGAATAGACGACCCGCTTCATCGATCAATTATAGCTCTAAGCTATACTTCGGTCAATCACGCCCCGGCAAAGCAAACCCTCCACTAGAGACGAGCATCAACCCATGACCATGCAAGCAGATTTCGTCATCGTCGGCGCAGGTTCGGCAGGCTCGGCGATGGCCGCGCGGCTGAGCGAGGACGGCAGGCATTCGGTGATCGTCATCGAGCATGGCGGATCGGATTTCGGGCCGTTCATCCAGATGCCGGCCGCCCTGTCCTACCCGATGAACATGGGGATCTACGACTGGGGCTACACCACTGAACCGGAAGCCAACCTGGGCAACCGGCGGCTTGCCGCGCCGCGCGGCAAGGTGATCGGCGGCTCGTCCTCGATCAACGGCATGGTGTTCGTGCGCGGCCATGCAGAGGACTTCAACCACTGGGCCGAGCAAGGGGCGACCGGCTGGTCGTTCGCCGACGTGCTGCCCTATTTCAAGCGCATGGAAACTTCGCACCAGGATGGCGGCATCGGCGGCGAGGAAGGCTGGCGCGGCACCGACGGGCCGCTGCATGTGCAGCGCGGGCCGGCGGTCAATCCGCTGTTTTCGGCCTTCATCGAGGCCGGCCGGCAGGCAGGCTACGGCGTGACGCAGGACTACAACGGCTCGCGCCAGGAAGGCTTCGGCCTGATGGAGCAGACCATCCACAAGGGCCAGCGCTGGTCGACGGCGGAGGCCTATCTGAAGCCGGCGCTGAAGCGCAAAAACGTGAGTCTCGTCAGGGGCCTGGCGCGCCGCGTTACAATCGAGAATCATCGCGCCACCGGGGTCGAACTCGAGGTTCGCGGGCAGATTCAAGTTGTTAAAGCAAACCGTGAAGTGATCATCGCGGCCTCGGCCTTCAACTCGCCAAAGCTGTTGATGCTGTCGGGCATCGGGCCGGGCGCGCATCTCGCCGAACACGGCATTGAGGTGGTCGCCGACCGTCCCGGCGTCGGCGCCAACCTGCAGGACCATCTCGAGGTCTACATCCAGCAGGAATGCATCCAGCCGATCACGCTCTACTCAAAGCTCAACCTGTTTTCCAAGGCGATCATCGGGGCGCAGTGGCTGTTCCTGAGGCAGGGGCTCGGCACCTCCAACCAGTTCGAGGCCTGTGGCTTTATCCGCTCTCACGCGGGCGTGCCCTACCCCGACATCCAGTTCCACTTCCTGCCCGGCGCGATCCGCTACGACGGCAAGGCCGCCGCCCCGATGCACGGCTTCCAGGCCCATGTCGGGCCGATGCGCTCGCCCTCGCGCGGCGCCGTGACCCTGCGCTCGGGCGAGGCGAAGGACGCGCCGGTGATCCGCTTCAACTACATGAGCCACGAGGACGACTGGCGCGATTTCCGCCGCGCCGT
>JAHJUC010000251.1 GCA_018829385.1 Alphaproteobacteria bacterium | reverse complement strand
GGCGCGCAGTTTCCTGATAACCTCGAGCAGCCGGTTGGTCTCCGACAGGGTGAGGCTTGATGTCGGCTCATCGAGGATCAGAAGCCTGAGGTTGATCGACAGGGCGCGCGCGATCTCGAGCAATTGCTGGTCGGCCAGCGAGAGTTCGGATACGGCATCCTTCGGTCCGAAACGCGTGCCCAGCATTTCAAGGATAGGCGCCACTCTCTCCTGCATCGCTGCCTGGTCGAGAAAGCCGAAAAAGCCGCGCCGCATTTCCCGGCCGAGCAGCACGTTTGCCGTGACGTCGAGATTGGAAAAGGGATTGAGTTCCTGATGGACAAGCGCGATGCCCAGCTGGTTGACGCGCGCCGGCGTGAGATGGCTTGCCTCCTGCCCGTCAATGACAATGCGGCCCTCATCGGGGGCGATGGCGCCGCTGATGACCTTCATCAAGGTGGATTTGCCGGCGCCGTTCTCTCCGATCAGGCCGACGACCTCGCCACCGCGGATGCTCATGGCGATATCATTGAGCGCGATAGCGCCCGGATAGACCTTGGTGATTCCGGCAAGGTCGAGCGATATGTACTTGCCTGATTGTTGGGTCATCGTTGTTCCAGACAGGACTGTGGGATCTGGAGGCTGCACGAGTACCGGGAAGTAAGCTCGTGCAGCCTGAACAGAGTATTGGAGTACTCTGCTTAACCGCCGATGCGGGCTTTCAGCTCCGCCTCGAAGGCATCGACATTGTCCTTGCCGATCTTCTTCGTCGGGACGATGATCAGGCCGTCAGCCGGGACCTGCGACTTGTCGCCTTCCAGATAGGCCGCCATCAGCTTCATGCCCTGGTAGCCCCACTGGTAGGGATCCTGCACAACGGTGCCGGCGAAGCTGCCTTCGCGAACGGCGCCAAGCGTGATCGGATCCTCGTCGAAGCCGATCACCGTGATCTCGCCCAGCTTGCCGGCGGCCTGCAGGGCTTCATAGATCTTGGGCGGGTTGTAGGAATAGAACCCGACCATGCAGGTGATGTCCGGACTGGCGGCCAGCACGTCATCGACGTTGGAGCGCGCCCGGGCGAAATCCACATCGTCCCCCCGCACATCGACCAGTTCGATGCCCGAGCCTTCGACAGCCTGGCGGAAGCCAGCGATGCGCTCGACGGCGTTGTCGGCGCCGAGGAAGCCGACAAAGCCCATGCATTTGCCGCCGTTTGGCAGCGCTTCCACCGCGATCTCGCCGGCCTGAACACCGGCCAGCGTGTTTGACGAGCCGAGATAGGCGATGCGGTTGCTGTCAGGAGCGTCGCTGTCGGTGGTAAACAGCGGCACCTGGGCGGCGATCCGGTTGAAGGCGTCGATCGAGTTCTTCGGATCGGCCGACGAGATCATGATCGCGTCGGTGCCCGCGGCCACCAGGTCGTCCATCAGGGCGTTCTGCAGCGCAGCGGTGCCCTGGGCCGGATAGCGAAACTGCAATTCGTACCCGGGAAGTTCGGCCTGGGCCGCCTTCACCCCGGCTTCCGACAATTTCCAGAAATCAGACGCGGCATTGACCACGAAGGCGAGCGCCGGCTTTTCCTGTGCAAAGGCGCTGCTGGCCGCCAAAACGACGCCCGCAGCCAGAAGTATCGACTTGAGATTGTACATGATTTTCCTCCCCGCAGCCCTTGTTCCTCCAAGGCCGCTGTTAAGTCAGATTGATGAGGTGCCTATTAATATTATTACTAATACGCACGAATGAGGGGAACGACGGGGCGACCCTTGCAGGCCAACCCCATCGCCCTCGGGAGACCTAGTTGCTGGCGCAGAAGCCGGGATCTTCCTGATTGCAAACGTCAAGTCCGGTGAACAGCGGATCGTCCACGGCCTCGCCGTTGATAAGCCTGATCATCACATCCGGCGCCTTGTAGCCCATCTCGAACGGACGCTGCCCGACCTGCGCATGGCTGCGGCCATCACGGAAGGCCTGCGTCTGTGGCGGCAGGGTGTCGCCGGCGATGATGATCAGTTCCTTGCTCTTGAGCTTGTCCATCACCTGGTCAGTCACCTGGGCATAGGCCTGCGGCGCAAACTGGGCCCAGCCGCCGATCAGGATGAAGGCATCGAGATCCGGATTTGCCGTGAACACATCCGACATCTGCTGGTTGGCGAGATCAGCCTGGTCGTTGGTGAAGACCGGGCATCCCTCGATCTCCGTCCAGCCGCCCTGGCCGGTCAGGCGGTCGATGCCCTTCTCGCCGGACGCGGTGTCACGGAACCCTTGCGCGCGGGCATTGATGTTGTCGGCGGCGACATTGCCGAGCTGCAGGCAGACCGTCCCACCGTCAGGCTTGAGCGCGCTCGCCTGTTCAGCCATTTTCACGCCCATCAGGTAGTTGTC
>JAHJUC010000250.1 GCA_018829385.1 Alphaproteobacteria bacterium | reverse complement strand
GCCCATGTCGGCCATGATCGGCAGGGCGCGCATGTCGCTGACCAGCGTGTTGTAGCCGAAGGAGGCGCCGCGCTCGGTCAAAAGCACGTTTGCGTTGCCGGAGCCGGTGATCTTGCCGAGCACGTTCTTCATGTCCCAGGGGGCCAGGAACTGGCCCTTCTTGACATTGATCACCTTGCCGGTTTTCGCGGCGGCGACCAGAAGGTCGGTCTGGCGGCAGAGGAAGGCCGGGATCTGCAGCACGTCGACATGGGGGGCGACGATGGCGCATTGCTCCTCGGTGTGGATGTCGCTGAGCACCGGAAGCCCGAGTTTTGCGCGCAGTTCGTCAAACACCGGCATCGCCGCATCGAGGCCCGCGCCGCGGGTGCTCGAGAGCGAGGTCCGGTTGGCCTTGTCGTAGCTCGACTTGTAGACGAGCCCGATGCCGAGGTTTCCGCAAAGCTCCTTGAGGCTGCCTGCCATGTCGAAGGCGTGATCGCGGGATTCGAACTGGCAGGGGCCGGCGATCAGGGTCAGCGGCCGGGAATTGTCGAACACCGTGTTGCCGACCGCGACGGTCGCATTGGGCTTATGGCTCATCGGATTTCCTCGAAGCAGTAGAACGCGCCCTGGCCCGGCGCCGGATCGACGATCAGCCTTCCGGCCACCTGGCGGGCAGTCACGTTGTTTTTCAAAAGCAGTGCCGCGAGCGCCTGCAGGTCGCTTACCCGGTAGACCACGGCGCGGCCAAGAAGCCCGCGTTCGCGCGACGGATCGACGATGCCGAGATGGGTTTCGAGCCCCGCCTTGTTGAAGACGGTGACGGTGGCACCGTTAAGCTCGACAGACATGCCGAAGGAATTGGCCTCGGTTTCGCGGTTGTTGCACAGCTCCCCGATCAGATACTGGAAATCGGTCGGGTTGGGTTCGGACAGGATGATTTCGGAAATGCCTTCAACGCCGTTCGGATGGGCGGTGAGCGCGGAACGCTCGGCGGCCGGCACGTTGATGCGTTCGACCGAAAAGCCGAAGAAATCCGGGCTGCGCAGGTCGGACGCGAAGGCCAGCTTGAAGCTCGCGGTCTGCTGCGACCCGTCGGGAAATGTCATAGGCCGGGAGAAGGCGAGCATCTCGCCGCCAGACATGCCGAGCTCGACAAAGCGGGCGTGGTCGGCTTCCGCGTCGTTCGACCCCACGACGAAGGCGCTGAAGCCATTGTCGCTCCTGCGGAAGCGGTAGGCCTGGTCGCGGGCGACGAAGACATTGCCGGTGCGCGCGGCTTCCTCGCACTCCTCGCGCGAGGCGATGGCCAGCGGCTCGAGATAGGTGCCGTCGGCGAAGAACACGCAGGCGTTCTCAGTGCCAAAGGGATGGCGCGCGTCGGCGGCGACGATGAAGCCGAGGGCGGAATGGCGGGACCGCGCGGTGTCGAGATCCTCGACCGGAAGCACGAGATGATCGAGAGGACGTGGGGTGCGCGGTGATGGCATCGGTGAATTTGCTCCGTTCGGCCATCCCTTATCAGCAAGCCCGGATGGCGCGCAACCGCGCCCGGGCCTCCGTTGCGCTGCGACAAGAGGTTGCACCGGGAAAACCGGCGCACCCTTGCAGGAATCGCGCCCAGAAGGTAATTGGAGGGCGGGCTGAACACGGGAGCTGGCTTTGACCGGGCTGATTGCAGACGCGTGGCGCCGATGCCGCTTGATACTGACCTTGATGCTGGTGACGGCTGCGGTTTCGGCCTGCGCCTCGACCGGCGGCTCGATCGAGGACAGCGTCGCGCCGATCGCGCCGACGACCGAGAAATACGCGGCCATCGTGGTCGACGCCAAATCCGGCAAGATGCTCTATGGCGCCAATTCCAACGAGCTGCGCTATCCCGCCTCGCTGACGAAGATGATGACGCTGTATCTGCTGTTCGAGGCGATGGACGAGGGCCGCGTCAGCCGCTCCGACCTGATTCCGATCTCGCGCACCGCCGCTGCCCGCCCGCCCTCCAAGCTCGGACTGAAGGCGGGACAGTCGATCCCGGTCGACACCGCCATCCGGGTGCTGGTGGTCAAGTCCGCAAATGACGTGGCGACCGCGGTGGCCGAATTCCTCGGCAGCGGCTCGGAAGCCCGCTTCGCCGAGATGATGACGGCGAAGGCCCGCTCGCTGGGGATGAGCCGCACCACCTTCAGGAACGCCTCCGGCCTGCCCGACCCGAACCAGGTGACGACGGCGACCGACATGGCGCGGCTGTCGATCGCGCTGAGGCGCCAGTTCCCGCATTACTACGGCTATTTCGGCCAGACAGAGGTGACCGTCGCCGGCCGCACCATCAAGGGCCACAACAAGGCGATGGAGATGATCCCCGGCGCCGACGGGCTGAAGACCGGATACACAAGGGCGTCCGGCTTCAATCTCGCAACCTCGGTCAATCGCGGCGGCAAGTCGGTGGTCGGCGTGGTGATGGGCGAAAACACCGCCGAAATCCGCAATGCGCGGATGGCGCAGCTGATGTCGGCCTATGTGAAGAAAGCCAAGTAAAGGCCCGGTCCTGGGTCAGCTGTGATGGCTCGCTGGCGGTTTCCGGTTGCCATGCGATGAGCGGATTCATCCATTCACAGAGCGCTCACGGACCTACGCAGGAAATCCCGATCGGCGGCTCGTCCTCTATCTGAACATAACCGATCTGCAGCGGCGCGGTGTCGTGATCGGCGCGCAGCAGCCGGATCGCCGCCACACGTTTGGTCACCTGTGAATCGACCAGATCGATGCGGAAGACCTCGCCATCGTCAAAGGCCTGGGCGATGGCGACCGGTTCGCCGGGAAGGCCGGGCACGGTGGTGAACTCGCGTCCGCCGACAGACAGCGAGACGGAAAACACGTTCGGCACCGGGCCGGCGCCAAGAACAATGTCGATGCCTGAATCAAACTTCATGTCGGAGCAGGAAATCGACACGGTGGCATGGGCGGGGCCGGCGACCATGGATGCAAGGGCCGCAGCGGCAACGTATTTCGCGAGATTTGCTCGAACAGGCATCGTCTGATCCTCCGGGGATGTGCAGTCCCGGCTTCCAGCTTTTGGGCACCGCCGGATACGATGCAGTCCGGGCCGGCACGTCACACGGCGGAAGTGTCTCAGATTTGCGGTTTCGCGGCAAGGGCGCAGCCGGCAACGCACCCGCGCGGCAGACCGCCGGGATGTGAGGGCAGGCAAAGTCTCCGGAGGGCCGCGCGCAGGCTGTGCCGTTCGGAAAGTGGGTGTGGTGTGCATGCCGCCGCCGTGGCGGAGACATGCGGGGTGGCGCAAACCGCGCGCGG
>JAHJUC010000249.1 GCA_018829385.1 Alphaproteobacteria bacterium | reverse complement strand
GCTGAGCATGGCGTTCCAGACCATCGCCGGCAACAATTACGGTGCGAAAATGACGATGCGCACGGATCGCAGCATTGTCCTGGCATTGGCGGTGGCGCTGATCTACTGCGCCGCCGTCGAGCTTGTTTTCCTGATCACCCGGGCGGACATCGGCTTCATCTTCATCGATGACGGCGTCATCGCCGGCGAAATCGCCCGGATCCTGCCCTATACGGTGATCACCATGATCATCTTCGGACCGCTGATGATGATCGGCTCCTACTTCCAGGCGATCGGTGATGCGCCGAGGGCGGCCCTGCTCGGTCTGTCACGAACCTACCTGTTCGCCCTGCCGCTGACCTTCCTGCTGCCGTTCCGGTTTGGCGAACCGGGCATCTGGTCCGCGGGAGTGGTCGCCGAACTGCTGGTGCTGGCAACGACCGTGCTGGTGCTGGTCCACCGAAAGAAGGCAGGCGGCAACCGGTGGGGTCTTCTGGAAACGCGCATTTGATGCCACGAATGAGGCAAACAGCAATGCCGGGTGGAGTTACGAGCTCCATCCGGCGATGACTGCATCAGCCTCTAACTCCACCAGCCACTCGGGATTGACGAAACGGTCGACCGCCATGATCGTATCCACGGGTCGCACATCGTGGAAATACTCCTTGCGGACATCAATGGCGGCCTTCCAGTTGTCGATATCGGTCAGGATAACCCGCGTTCGCACCACATCATGCAGCCCGGAACCGGCCGCTTCCAGGGCCGTCTTGATAATTTCGATACATTGCCTTGTCTGCGCCGCGACATCCCCCACACCAACGGTCTTGCCATCGAGACCAACCGGAGCGGTACCGCCGATGGAAACAAACGGCCCCACGCGGACAGCGCGGCTGAAGCCGACAATCGCCTCCATCGGGTTGCCATTGGAAATCAGTTCACGATCGTAAGCCATTTCGCTGCTCCCTTACCGCTTGACATACGTCATGTTCCCACCATCAGCGCGATCCGTCCAATGGGCCTTTGACCAAGTTTGGCGACCACAACAAATACACCCCGCCAAAGCGCAAAACGGCCGCCGGAGCGGCAGCCGAATTATTTTGCTTTTCTCGGGAACCTTTTTCGCCGAGCCGCGTTTCATGCACAAGAACGCAACGAAACCGGCCCGCCGCGCCTTACTGCATCAGCTTGGAAACCTTGCCGCAATAGCGCTTGGAGACCGGGTTCATCCGCTTGGCGCCATGCCCGGCATTGTATTTGAGGATGGTGCCGCAGGTGGTGCCGCCGCCCAGCTGGTGCGCCTTGGCGAGATAGAGCATGCCGTACTTGATGTTGGTTTCCGGATTGTAGAGTCCCTTGGCGGAGCCCCGGTAGCCCATCATCCGCGCCGTCGCCGGCTTGATCTGCATCAGCCCGATCTCGCCCGCCGAGCCGCGCGCCGTCGGCCGGTAGTTGCTTTCAACGGAAATCACCGCGTGCGCCAGGGCTTCGGGAACGCCGTTGGTCTTGGCATAGCTTGAGATCAGTTTCCCGTATGGCCGCGAGGAATACCCGAAGCTCATGCTGGAACTCTTGATCTTGCCGCTGGAAATCGAGCCGGTTGTCTCGTTCGAAATTGCGCCGGTCTGGCAGCCCGAGAGCGCAAGGGAGAGCAGGGCCGCCGCGGCAGCCGTGTAAATGAGACGCATGTTTTGAAATGACTCCGATGGCGCCAGGCCCAACCGTTCATCGACGGGGACGGGACATACCCTTGGCGCGTTGCTTGTCGGCCCGGAACCGCGACTGGCCTCTTGCCGTCACCCGCTCCGTGCGTGGAAGCCAACTCAATCAGGGCACAGCCGGGCATATTTAAGGCCCGGCAACCCGAATAATGCTGCGTCGCAATAAATTTAGATGTCAGAGTGTAACATAAGGCCCGGCGGCCACTGCTCTGGCCGGTGACCCTTTCGGGCAATCCCGGCAGCTGGCTCAGGCCACCGTCGGCAGCGCGGTCAGCAGCTTGTGCAGCGTGCCGATGGTCGAGGCATCGGCGATGCCGTCGACCCGTTCGGGACGGAAATGCCGCTGAAACGCCCGGATCGCCGCCGCCGTCTCGGCATTGTAGGCGCCGTCGACGCTGACCGCGTAACCATACAGCGCCAGCATGGTCTGCAGCGCCTCGACCGGCTGCCCGGCATCACCTTCCTGGAAGAAACGTCCGCCGCCCACCGGCAGCGGCTCGACCCAGTGGCCGATCCCCTCTTCATGCAGACGCTGCCAGGGAAATGTCTCGCCCGGGTCCTGCTTGCGCATCGGCGCGACGTCGGAATGCGCCAGCACCCGCTCCGCGGCAATGCCATTGCGCCCGACGATGTCGCGGCACAGCGCGATCACCGAGAGGATCTGCGCCTCGTCGAAAGGTGGCGAACCGGCCTCGTGGCCGGGATTGGCGATCTCTATGCCGATCG
The DNA here is from genome assembly GCA_018829385.1 of Alphaproteobacteria bacterium. Lineage (GTDB taxonomy): Bacteria > Pseudomonadota > Alphaproteobacteria > Rhizobiales > Rhizobiaceae > Hoeflea. The sequence continues at coordinate 2,572 of JAHJUC010000249.1, read as the reverse complement.
AGGCGGAATTGATATCGGTCTCGCCCTTCCAGCAGCTCTGCCCGGCGTGCCATGCCCGCGCGCTTTCGGGCAGCAGCTGGGTGACAAGCCCTGCCTCGTCGACGAAATAATGCGACGAGACCTGGCTTTCCTCGCTGCAGAGCCAGTCAAGCGCGGCCTCTGCCGACGGCATTCCGGTATAATGTAGGATCAGCATGTCCGGCCTGCGGCCGCCTTTGCGCTCGCCGCAATTGGGCGATGGACGCACCAACGCGGGCCTGTAGTCGGGGTCAAACGCAGTCATGCGGCGGCGCGGGCTTTCTCGATCACCGCAAAGGCGTCATTGAGCGCCGCCATCCGGTCATTGGCAATGGTCAGGAACTCCTCCGGCACGCCGCGGGCGCGCAGCCGGTCGGGATGGCTTTCCGAGGCGAGCGCCCGGTAGCGCTTCTTGACCTCATCGAACGGCGTGGTTTCGGCCACTCCGAGAACGGCATAGGGATCGATGCCGTCGGGATGGACATGACGCGCCATGATCCGGTCAAAATAGGCTTCATCGATGCGAAAGATGTCGGCCACATCGGCAATGAACTCGAGTTCCTTGTGATGGATCACGCCGTCGGCCTTGGCGATGTGAAACAGACCGTCGATCACGTCCTCGAGCATGGCGCAGTTGGGCTCGCCCGAGCCGCACATGCCGGCCACGCGCTGGGCATAGGCCTGGTAGCCCGCCACATCCTGCTTGGCCAGATTGTAAAGCCGCGCCACATTGTTGGCCTCGGCCTGCGGAATCGCGAAGATCTCCTGGAAGGCGCGGACTTCCTCCGGAGCGACAATGCCGTCAGCCTTGGCCATCTTCGCCGACAGGGCGATCACGGCGACCGAAAACGCCACCCTGCGGCGCGTTTCCGGATCGCCGGCAAACACCGTGCGCACGGCTTCGACCACGCCGGAAAAGGCGGTGGAAGCGGTTTCTCCAATGACGTCAAACAGGCGGCTGAACACGGACATGGTACCTCCTTACGTGATTTGGTCTCAAAAATCGAGTATGGCGCAGCGCACAATCCAGTGAACGATCCATCACCGCGAGCAATCCGATCCATCGCCGGAATTCGTTGGACCGGGTCCGGGCTCTCCCGCTAAGCCGTTGCCATGACCGATACACCCAGCCCATCAGCTCCCGCGCCGCATGCTCCGGCCCATCCGCTTGCCGGCATGGCGATCGGTTTCGTGGGCATCGTCATTTTCGGCGCCACCCTGCCCGCCACCCGCATCGCGCTCGAGGGTTTTTCGCCGGCCTTCATCACCTTTTCCCGTGCGGCCATTGCCGCGGCCGTGGCGGCAGCGACCCTGCTCGTGCTTGGGAAACGGTTTCCACGCCAGCATGCGCTGTCGCTTTTCATTGCCGGCATCCTGCTGGTCTACGGCTTCCCCGGCTTTTCCAGCGTCGCCATGCAGACCGTTCCGGCATCGCATGGCGGCGTCGTGCTTGGCGTGCTGCCACTGATGACCGCCACCTTCGCCGCCCTGTTCGGCGGCGAGCGTCCCGGGCTGGCGTTCTGGGCCTGGAGCATCGCCGGAGCGACGCTGGTGATGATCTTTTCCCTCTCCGGCGCCGACATCGAGCCCGGTATCGGCGATCTCTGGCTCGCCTGCGCCGCGCTGTCGGCTTCCTGCGGCTATGTCATCTCCGGCAAGCTCGCCCGCACGCGGCCGGGCTGGGAAGTGATCAGCTGGGCGCTGGTCGTCACCGCGCCGCTGTCGCTGGCGGGTACGCTGCTGACCTGGGAAAGCGGCATTGCCCAGCCCGGCACCCAGGCGCTCATCGCGCTCGCCTATCTCTCGCTCGGCTCGATGTTCGCCGGCTTCATCTTCTGGAACTGGGGCATGGCGATCGGCGGCATCGCCCGCGTCGGCCAGGTGCAGCTGTTGCAAAGCTTCGTCACGCTCGGCCTCTCGGCCCTGCTGCTGGGCGAAACCGTGACCCCGGTAATGCTCGGCTTCACACTCGCCGTCGGCGTCGTCGTCTGGTGCGGCCGCAAGGCCAAGGTGGGGTGAGACGACCCCGGCGGTCACAAATCCGGCAGCAACGCCACCTGTCTGGCCAGATCGCTTTGCAGCCGGGCGGGAGAATACCGGGAAAGCACTTCGCCGGACAAAAGCTCTGGATTGGCAGCTATGAAAACGGCGGCGCTGGCTGACGGTTGCCGGTACATTCGCTCCGCGATCGCACTCATATAGGCGAATGTCACGGTGGCGTTGAATTTCTCCGGCACGCCGGCCTTCTCCACCAAAGCCATCAGCCCGTCCGCATAGATCTGCAACGCCTTGAAGAAGCCGTGTCGCGCAAGCGCCTCATAGGCCACACCGACATGATCGGCATGACGGAAACCGCCGGGATCGATCTCCCCGCACTCAAAATCCTCAAGCATCACCTTGTAGTCGGTCATCGGCCTCACCCCTGCTCGCTCAGGCCGTGGCTGTCTGCAGCAGTCAGATCGAGATCGTAAACCGCCTTGAGCTGTTCGATCTTGCCGATCGTATCGGCGCCGAATGGCGCCTTGCCCTCAAAGGCATGCAACGCCATCGCCTC
>JAHJUC010000248.1 GCA_018829385.1 Alphaproteobacteria bacterium | reverse complement strand
TTGCGGACAGGCTTTCGCCGAGATAGGCATTCAGGCCGACCCCGGAGCTGGCGATGACGTCTTCGTTCCTGAGCGAGCGACCGGCGGTACGAAATGGGGAGGCAAAACCGGCATCGAAGAAGACAAAGGGGTTGACCGTCATGCTCTGGATGGTCGCTTCCTCGCCATTATCACCCAAAAGGCCGGAGCCAAAGCTGCCGATATCGAAGATCCAGGGATCGGCGCTGCTGAACTCAAGGCTCATATTCGCGCCCGTGTCTCCCGACAGCAGCCCTTCGGGATAGCCGCGCACCGTGGCGGCACCACCGACGGAATGCAGGATGCTGCTCGGATTGTTCCGGGAAATCGAGTACTTGGCATTCATGCGAAAGCGGACGGCAAGGCGCTCCTTGAGAAGGCCCGCCATATCAAGTCCGGCCTGAATGTATTGAAACGGGCCGTCCGTGGATGTCGTCGTCTGCGATGAGGCGTCGCCGAATGTCAGCTGCAGATTGAAGGATGTCGTCAGGTTGGGTCTTCGCCACAGCCAGTTGGTGAATACGGAGGTCTCGCCAATATTGGAATCGGTCAACTCAACCCCGGAAATCCGGGATTGCAGCCGTTCAAGATCTCCCGACACCCCGATCCACACAATGCGGCCCGGTTCGACGATCAAAGGATGCTGGTAGGAAAAATAGACGGATGCGCTCTGGCTTTCGAGATTGGTCGAGGCCAGCTGGCCGTTGACCACCCGCGACCGGCTGTAGACGCTGCCCGTTGTCAGCCGCGCGCCCTTCAGTCCGACCGGAAAGGAGTAGCTGATGCCGGCCTTGCGGCTGCCCTCGGTGGCGCTCCCGTTGACACTGAGGATGTCGCGGCGTCCGGTCAGGCTCATATGCTGGAAATAGGCGCTCGCACGCTCTTCCCCGGTTTCATGCGCACCATGATCGTCTGTGGTGATAGCCGTCATGGTTTCCCTGGGCTTGTCGCCCTTGAGAACCATGTCGACCACGTCTGGCGAGTCCGTCGGTTCAAACTGGGCTGTCAGATTGATGTTGTTGAGCGTCGAAAAGACAAACAGATCCTGCGCCAGAGCTTCAAATACGGGATGCTGTCCGGGTACAGCGCCAATGCGTTGCCTTATGTAATCAGGATTTGTGTTGCCGACGTCGCTGACCCTGATGTCACCGACAACCGGCTCGATGAGGCTGACATGAATCACGCCATTGGCAGAGGTTTGCGGGCGGAGCACGGCGCTGGCGGTCAAGGCTCCCCGGACGGCATAGATCTCGTTGATGATCGCCGGCACCGCGCTCAGCACCGGCAGATTGATGGGACGCCCGGCGAGTTGCCGGTTGATTTCGGCCAGTATCTCGGCCTCAAGATAATGCGAGCGATCAAATGTCAGGGCCGCAAGCAGGAAACTCGGATTTTCCTGCGGCGCTGGCTCTTCCTGTGCGGAGCCGTCCGCTGTGTTTTCGTCACGCGGTGGAGTGACGGGCGCGATCGGATTGGCGTATCTGACCTTGTTCAGCCGTTCACGGATAAAGCCCGCGTAATCGGATATTTCGCCCAGCCTCGTGCGGTCGACCTTTTGCGTCTTCACCGGGGTATTGATCTGCGACCGGTCGAGGGATGTGTATCTTGCCACACGCTCGGTGGCGTTCTGGGCGAATGCCGCAGTGGCGGCCAGCGAGGAAGCGAGAATTCCCAGACCAAGGACCAGTGTTCCGGGCGGAGGCCTCGTGCCCCGCGGGAGGACCGAAACGCCATGGCCCGAAGGATTGCCGGAATAAAGGGACTGCTGGCGTGCTGAATCCTGCGGGTGGGCCATGTGCGCTGATCTCCGGGACGCAGCGCAGGCGTCTTGCCCCCGCAGTGGGTCAAGCAGACGCTAATGTCGGAAGCTTGTGCGAGGGTGTCAGAGCGCCCAACCCGCGCCCCAGATCGCAGGGACAGGACGTGACGGTGCCGGAACAGTTGACGGCTGTCTGGAGAGACTGTCCTGTTCAGGCTCTATTATTGGACCAGGGAGAGCTCCTGGTTGCCCTTGGCGTCGTTCAAAATCCTGATCGCCGCGGCATTCCTGATGCTTTGCTTCACATAGGCCCTGAACGTTTCGGTGTTGATGAAATCCTCCAGTTCGACCTGCCCCGTCAGCGTGACGGGCAGGCGGATGATGAAATCACCGATGACCGCGCCGCTGGCATCCAGAACGGAAATCTTGAATGAGCGACCCGCAAACATGTTCGTGTTGTTCCGGTCAGAGACGATTTCGGAGGCGGTGATCGAGAAATCGCCTGTGGCGCTGGTGAACAGCAATGGCTGGCGGTGATGCAGGATATGGGGCTCGTAATCGAGTTCATACTCATTGCGCAGCGAGAACGATACGGAGCCGTTGTCATCGGTGATCGCCTGGATATCCGCAAGGTCCGAGAGACCGGCATAGGTCTTCTTGTTGGTCACATAGAGGTCGGTGCCTGCCTGGCGGAACCAGGCGTTTTCGGAAATGGTGGCGTTGGACAGCGTCAGTTGCGAGCCGGTGGTTGCGATGTCGCCTCGCACCACGCGCAACTCCCCGATGTTCAGCGACCCGGTGGTCTTCACCCGGACGTCGATGCGCTCGGCCAGGCTTCCACCCTGTCCGCTGAGGAACAGTGTCAAGCCGTTATCCGGGGTT
>JAHJUC010000247.1 GCA_018829385.1 Alphaproteobacteria bacterium | reverse complement strand
TGCAGTTGCAGGTGTATTGATGCCGCGTTCCAAACCGATGTGCAAGTTCCAGATCCTGATGAATCCTGATGGGACGCCTAATTGGCGCGGGGCTGTGGACCCTGATCGTGCGCGGGCAGGGCCCTTTCCGGGGGCTCCGGTCCGATGATGTTGAAAGATTGCGAGAATTTCCGGTGATTTGCGCGAAAGAACGCCAAAAAGCCAGGGGAACTCGAAAGGTTTGCCGGGGATATGGGCGCAGCTCAGGCGTTAACAAGTATGGTGAACCGATCGTAAACCATTTGGCCCTAGTGTCTGGGTACAGGTACCGAGTGGGGTCGCATTTTCATGATTGTAAAGTCCTTTTTGAAGTGGTCGGAAACCGCCAAGGTCAGTGACCGCTGCCGTGCAACCCGGGCCTTGACCCAGGCATACGCGCAAGGACGCATGAATCCATCCGAGCGGCAGGAAGCCGAGGCAGCGCTGGCGCTGCTGCTCGAGGATCCGTCTCCCAAGGTCCGGCTGGCGCTGGCCGAGGGCCTTGCCCTGGTCGAGCACGCGCCGCGCAGCATTCTGCTGGGGCTGGCTTTCGACCAGATCGAGGTGGCCGGCAGGATCATCGCGTTGTCTCCGGCGCTGGCCGACAATGACCTGATCGAGATCGTTGCCGCGGGGCGGTCATCGCTTCAGCGCTTCGTGGCGTTCCGGTGCCCGGTTTCGGTGTCGGTTGCCGCCGCGATGGCCGAAGTCGGGGAACCCGAAGCGGTTGCCGACATGCTGGATAATCCGCACGTATCCATTGCGCGGATTTCGCTGCGCCGGATCGCCGAGCGCTTCGGCGACGAGCCCGAAATCCGGGCGCGGCTGTTCGAGCGCCGGGATCTGCCTTGCGATGTGCGTCAGGCGCTGGTGGAGCGGCTCGGTGCGGCGCTTGCAGGATCGGATTTCATCCGCTCCGCCATTGGCGGCAGCCGCGGCCGCAAGATTACCGAGGAAGCCTGCATGACGGCGACGCTGAGATTGGCCGAAACGGTGGCGCAGGACGAAATCCCCGCACTTGTCGAGCATCTTCGCATATCGGGGCGCCTGACCCCGGCCTTCCTCATTCATGCCCTGTGCGCGGGCAATGTCGATTTCTTCGCCGGCGCCGTGGTGTCGCTGTCGGGGATGAGCGATTCGCGGGTCCGCGGCATCTTGATCGACGGGCGTGAAACGGCGATGCGGGCACTTTATCGGGCAGTGGGGCTCGGCAGCGACCTGGCGCCGGTGTTCGTCACCGCAACCCAGATCTGGCGCGCGGCGTCGCGCAATCAGGCCGTGGTCGATCCCGGACTGGTCACCGCGGAACTCCTGCAACGCCATGCCCGCGATGCGGAAAACCAGCCATCGGTTGCGGACCTGCTGCGACTGGTCGAAACCATGCATTTCAACTGGCGTCGCCAGGCCTCGCGCGATTATGCCCAGGCGCTGGCCGCAGAAGCCGCCTGAGGTCCATCCTGCTCAGATATCGAGATTTTCGGCGAAGGCTGCGTGTTCCTGGATGAAGCGGAAACGGGCGTCGGCCTTGGTTCCCATCAGGTTGTCGACCGTTTCCCGGGTTGATTCGGGATCGCTCGCATCGACGGCAACCTTCAGAAGCGTCCGCTTGGCGGGATCCATGGTGGTCTCTTTGAGCTGCGAGGCCATCATTTCGCCAAGACCCTTGAACCGGTTGATCTCGACCTTGCCGCGGCCGGTGAATTCCGTTTCCAGCAGTTCCACCCTGTGCGCGTCGTCACGGGCATAGAGCGACTTGGCCCCTTGCGTTAGCTTGTAGAGCGGCGGAACCGCGAGGTACAGGTGGCCCTGGCGGATCAGCTCGGGCATTTCCTGGTAGAAGAAGGTGATCAGCAGCGACGCGATATGGGCGCCATCGACGTCGGCATCGGTCATGATGATGATGCGTTCGTAGCGCAGGTCTTCCTCGCGGTATTTCGACCGGGTCCCGCATCCCAGTGCCTGGATGAGATCGGCGATTTGCTGATTGGCGCCGAGCTTCTCGCGCCCGGCGCTGGCC
>JAHJUC010000246.1 GCA_018829385.1 Alphaproteobacteria bacterium | reverse complement strand
GTGGCGTGCAGGGCCGCGCGGTCCGGATCGAGCGCGAAGCCGGGTATCACCCCTGCCACCTTGAACCCGGCCGACCGGTAAAGCGGCTCCGCCCTGTCGCCGGTCTTGGTGTCGAGCGTGATCAGGCTCTTGCCCGCGGCGCGCGCTTCGGCGTCCAGCGCCACAAGCAGAGCCCGGCCGATGCCCCTGCGGCGTGCGGCGGGCGTCACCATCATCTTCGCCACCTCGCAGCGGTGCGGCTGGTTTGGCGGCAGCGCCACGATCAGCTGCACGGTTCCGACAGTCTCGGCACCCAGCTTGGCCACGAGCAGCCGGCGGTTGCCGGCGCGGACCTCCGGGAACACCGAGGTGGCAAAGAAGGCATGCCCGTCATCAAGCGAGAATGGTTGCACGTAGCCGATCGCGGCTCCGCCATTAACGGTCTCGGCCATGATCCCGGCAAGTGCGGCCGTATGGGCGTCCAGCTGGTCGGGCGCAAGGGAATGAATGCTGATCGTGGCCATGCTGCCTCACAAAAGAACGATGAAATAGGATGCGGGATCGACGCCGGTCTGGAACCGTGACGGGCCGTAGAGCTGGTAGCGCAGGCAGTCCCCGGCCTCGAGCCGGTGCTCCTCGCCGTCCACGGTCACGGTGAGCGTGCCCGTCAGCATCACCAGGTGATGCTCGTGCCCCGGCACCGAGGGCGCCGCGTAGGAAATCATCTGGTAGGCATCAAGCTCGCAGCGCACCACTTCCGCCGACAGCCCGCCGCTGGGCGGCGACACCACACGGCGCGAAAACCCGTTCTCGGCATCATGCCACAGGCTCTGGTCGGCCTGCCGTACAAGCGGCGTGAACGGTGCCTCGATCGGCGCCAGCAACTGCGATATGGTCATACGGTAGGCGGTCGAGAGCGCGCCGAGAGTCTCCGCCGTCGGACTGACCTCGGCGTTCTCCACCCGCGACAGCGTCGAGCGGCTGATCCCGCTGACCTCGGCCAGCTGCTGCAGCGACCAGTCGCGCTCCATGCGGATCTGCCTGAGCCGCTCCGCCAGCCTCTCGTTCAGGTTTGCCACGCGCATTTCCGTATGTGGGAATAAATCTCGAATAAGGGATAGGGGAATCGAGACGCTTCGTCAAGCGCCGCGGGCTCTTCGGCTTCGCGCGTAAAACCTTCTTAAGTCCTGTCTGGTAAGCAAGGAGTCTACCGGGAGCCTTCCGATGAGCCAAAGCCTTTACCTCAGCCAGTCCGCCGCCAGCCGCCCGCAAAGCTTCAGGCTGGCCGAACTGCTCGGCGCACTCAGCTATGCGCTGGACCTGACCGAGGGCCAGCCCCAGGGCCATTGCATCCGCTGCTGCTGGATCGGCACCCGCATCGGCGAGGCGCTCGGCCTGCCCGGCGATGTACTCAAGGATCTCTATTACACCCTGCTGCTCAAGGATCTTGGCTGCTCGAGCAATGCCGCGCGGATCTGCGAGCTCTATCTCGCCGACGACATTTCCTTCAAGCGCGATTTCAAGACCATCGACGGCAGCCTGTCCTCGGCGCTGCGCTTCGTGTTCAAGAAGACCGGCCTCGAATCCGGCCTCAGCGAGCGCATCCGCGCCATCGTCAACATCCTGCAGAATGGCGGCGAGATCTCCCGCAGCCTGATCGAGACCCGCTGCCATCGCGGCGCCGACATCGCCGCCCGGATGCGCTTCTCGCAGGCCGTGCAAAATGGCATCCTGTCGCTCGACGAGCACTGGGACGGCTCCGGCAAGCCCGAGGGTCTCAAGGGCACCCAGATCCCGATGATCTCTGGCATCGCGCTTCTGGCCCAGGTGATCGACATCTTCCACACCGAGAACGGCGCCGCCGCCGCCCTGCGCGAGGCCGAGGCGCGCGCCGGAGACTGGTTCGATCCCGCCCTGGTCGAGGCCTTCCTCGCAGCCCAGGCCGATCCCGAGTTCTGGGCCGCGCTTGCCGCACCCGGCCTCGAAACCCGCGTTTTTGCCATGCAGCCGGCGCTCGCCTCCGAACCGGTGGACGAGGATTATCTCGACGACGTCGCCGCCGCCTTTGCCGAGGTGGTCGACGCCAAGAGCCCGTTTACCGCCGACCATTCCAACCGCGTCACCCTCTACACCGACATGATCGCCGAGGAACTCAGTCTCGACGCGGGCCACCGCCGCTGGCTCCGCCGCGCCGCCCTGCTGCATGATCTGGGCAAGCTCGGCGTCTCCAACCAGGTGCTCGACAAGCCCGGCAAGCCCGACGACGCGGAGTGGCAGTCCATCCGCCGCCACCCGGCCGAGAGCGAAGCCATCCTCGCCCGCGTCGCGGCCTTCAACGACATCGCCCCGGTCGCCGCCGCCCATCACGAGCGGCTCGACGGCAAGGGTTATCCCTATGGACTTGCGGGCGACGAGATCTGTCTCGAGGCGCGCATCCTCACCGTTGCCGATGTCTTCGACGCGCTGTCGGCCGACCGGCCCTACCGTGCGGCGATGCCGATTTCGAAAGC
>JAHJUC010000245.1 GCA_018829385.1 Alphaproteobacteria bacterium | reverse complement strand
GGAGGTTCAAGATCGCCCGCTGAAATCGCGGCAGGGTAAGCCCCTCCCCCTTGTGGGGAGGGGTTGGGGAGGGGTCTTTTGTAAAGGCCTGAAATCGGTCGCCGCACCGGCTCGAGTGGAGACAGCACAATGACCAAGACCACCCGCGACTGGCTCGAGCTTGCCAGCAAGGATCTCAGGGGCAAGCCGGTCGAGAGCCTGAACACCCTAACGCCGGAAGGCATCACGCTGAAGCCGCTCTACACGGCGCAAGACCTGCCCGAGCAGGCGGCCTCCGAGCTGCCGGGCTTCGCCCCCTTCACCCGCGGCGTGCGCTCGACCATGTATGCGGGGCAGCCCTGGACCATCCGTCAGTATGCGGGTTTCTCGACGGCGGAGGATTCCAACGCGTTTTACCGCAAGAACCTCGCCGCCGGGCAGAAGGGCCTGTCGGTCGCCTTCGACCTTGCCACCCACCGGGGCTATGATTCCGACCATCCGCGGGTGACCGGCGATGTCGGCAAGGCCGGCGTGGCGATCGATTCGGTCGAGGACATGAAGATCCTGTTCGACGGCATTCCATTGGGCGAGATGAGCGTGTCGATGACCATGAACGGCGCCATCATCCCGGTGCTGGCGATGTTCATCGTCGCCGGCGAGGAGCAGGGCGTCGAGCGCAAGGCGCTGACTGGCACCGTGCAGAACGACATCCTCAAGGAGTTCATGGTCCGCAACACCTATATCTACCCGCCCGAGCCCTCGATGCGGATCGTGGCCGACATCATCGAGTTCACGGCGGCCGAAATGCCGAAGTTCAACTCGATCTCGATCTCCGGCTACCACATGCAGGAAGCCGGGGCGACGCTGGCGCAGGAACTCGCCTACACGCTGGCCGACGGCATGGAATATGTCCGTGCGGCCCAGGCCAAGGGGCTCGACGTCGACGCCTTCGCCGGCCGGCTGTCGTTCTTCTTCTGCACCGGCATGAACGTGTTCATGGAAGCGGCAAAACTGCGCGCGGCGCGGGCCATGTGGTCGAAGATCATGACCGATTTCGGCGCCAAGTCGGAGCGCTCGAAGATGCTGCGCACCCATTGCCAGACCTCTGGCGTGTCGCTGACCGAGCAGGACCCCTACAACAACGTTGTCCGCACCGCGTTTGAAGCGATGGCGGCGGTGCTTGGCGGGACGCAATCGCTGCACACCAATTCGTTCGACGAGGCGATCGCGCTGCCGACGGAATTCTCCGCGCGCATCGCGCGGAACACGCAGCTGATCCTGGCGCACGAGACCGGGATCACCAATGTCGTCGACCCGCTCGGCGGCTCCTATTACGTCGAGAAGCTGACCGCTGATCTGGCCGAGAAGGCCTGGGAGCTGATCGCCGAGGTCGAGGCGCTGGGCGGCATGACCAAGGCGGTCGAACAGGGCCTGCCGAAGATGCGCATCGAGGAAGCCGCCGCCCGCCGGCAGGCGCGGATCGACCGGGGCGAGGACGTCATCGTCGGCGTCAACCGGTTCCGGCTCGCCGACGAACCGCAGGTCGACATTCTCGACATCGACACCGACAAGGTGCGCGCCGGCCAGATCGCGCGGCTGAAAAAGATGCGCGACAGCCGCGATCCGAAGGCGCACGGGGCGGCGATCGCAGCACTCGAGCAGGTGGCGAAATCCGGCAAGGGCAACCTGCTTGCCGCCGCCGTCGACGCGGCGCGGGCGCGGGCCTCGCTGGGCGAGATATCCGACGCGATGGAACGCGGTTTTGGCGGCCGCCACCATGCGGTGACCAAGGTGATCGGCGGGGTCTACGAGGATGTCTATCACGACGATCCGGAATACCAGGCGATCCGCGCGCGCATCGCCGACTACAAGGCCGACAAGGGCCGCGCGCCGCATGTGCTGGTCGCCAAGATGGGCCAGGACGGCCACGACCGCGGCGCCAAGGTGATCGCCACGGCATTCGCCGACATGGGCTTCAAGGTGGATCTCACCGACATGTTCGAGACCCCGGCGGAAGTCACCGACAAGGCGATTGCACTGGGTGTCGACGTGGTCGGCGTCTCGTCGCTTGCCGCGGGCCACAAATCGCTGGTGCCCGAACTGATCACCCGGCTCAAGGACAAGGGCCGCGCCGACATCCAGGTCGTCGTCGGCGGCGTGATCCCGGAACAGGACTACGCGTTTTTGCGCGAAAAAGGCGTCGCCGAGATTTTCGGGCCCGGCTCGAACGTGCTCGATGCCGCCAACGCCGTGCTGGCGCGGATTTCCGGGCTGAAGCGGAACGTGTGAGCCCCCTCATCCGTCAGCTGCGCTGACACATTCTCCCACGAGGGGAGAAGGGAGGGCGGCACGGCGGTTGGCTCAGCTTCCCCAAGTCCGCTCCAGCAGCGAGATCCAGTTCTTCCGGGCGATCTTTTCGATCAGCGCCTCGCCATACTGGCGTTCGCGCATCTGATCGATCAGCGCCTGAACCCCGGTGACGTCTCCGATGACATCGGGCAGTTCGGCGCCGTCGAAATCGGAGCCGAAGCCGACATGGTCTTCGCCGAGCTTGTCGACGAGGTGATCGAGGTGGCGCATTACCGGGTCCCAGCCGCAATCGGTTGACTTGCGGCCGTCGTCGCGCAGGAACACGGTGGCGTAGTTGAGGCCGACCATGCCGCCCGACTCGCGGATCATGGCGAGCTGCCGGTCGGTCAGGTTGCGGGTCGAGGGCGTGACCGCATGGGCATTGGAATGGGTGGCGACCAGCGGCGCGTCGGAGAGGCTTGCGACATCGTCGAAGCCCTTCTCGTTCAGGTGCGACAGGTCGATCATGATCTTCAGCTCGTTGCAGGCCCTGACCAGCGCCTTGCCGGCGTCAGTCAGGCCGGGCCCTGTATCGGGATCTCCGGGGAAGCGGAACGGCACGCCGTGGCCGAACACGGTGGGCCTGCTCCAGACCGGGCCAATCGAGCGCAGGCCCATGGCGTGGAAGGCGTAGAGCGCGTCGAGATCGGGGCCGATCGCTTCGGCGCCCTCCATGTGCATTATCGCGGCGATGGTTCCGGTTTCCATGCAGGCGCGGAGATCGGCCGAGCTGCGGCAGATCTTCAGCGCACCCTTCGCGGCCCGTTCCATCCACATCAGATGCGCCGCCATCTGCAGGGCGGTCGACTGGGCTTCGCTCGCGTTCATCAGGTCAGGCAGCGGCAGGTCATAGGGCGGCGCGTCCATCATCGCCTGGTAGTCGGGTTCATCGTCCGCATGCGGCGAGGGAATGTAAATGGCGAAGAAGCCGCCGGCAAAACCGGCTTTTTGCATCCGGGGCAGATCGAGATGGCCCTCCTGGCCTTCTTCAAGCCACAGGGCTTCCCGGCGTTCAGGTTCGCGCAGCAGGCGCAGCAGGAAATCATTGTGGCCGTCGAAAAATGGCATTATCGCCATGGCTGGCTCCATCAGCGCTGAAGGGCGGGATCCCGGGTGAATCCCTCGCTCGCCGTCAGCAGGTTGCGGGTGTAGTCCTCGGTCGTAGCATGGGCCTGCAGAGCCTCGCGGGTCAACTGCTCGACCACCTCGCCGCCCTGCATCACCACCAAACGGTCGCACATGTGCGAGACGACGGCCAGATCGTGGCTGACCAGCACATAGGTCAGGCCACGCTCGGCGCGCAGCCGGTCGAGCAGATTGAGAACCTCGGCCTGGATCGAGGCATCGAGCGCCGATGTCGGCTCGTCGAGCAGGATGATCTTCGGCTCCAGGATGAGGGCGCGGGCGATGGCGACGCGCTGGCGCTGGCCGCCCGAGAGCTGGTGCGGATAGCGGAAACGGAATCCCGCCCCGAGGCCGACATCCTCGAGCGCCTGTTCGACCCGCTCCTCGGCCCGGTCAAAGCCGTGAATGGCGAGCGGCTCGGAGAGCACCCGGTCAACCGTGTGGCGGGGATGCAGCGAGGCATAGGGATCCTGGAACACCATCTGGACGCGGCGGTAGAAGGCCGGGTCGCGCGGCGCCTGCACAGGCTCGCCGCCAATGCTGATCCGGCCACTGGTAACCGGCGCCAGGCCACACAGCGCGCGCAGCACGGTGGACTTGCCGGAACCGCTTTCGCCGACAATGCCGAAACTCTCCTCTTCGCCCACGGCGAGCGACACGCCCTTGAGCGCGCGCACCTGCCGGCCGCTGCCTTCAAAGGTGACTTCAAGGTCTTCGATATCGATGAAAGCCATCCGGGTTCCTACTCGAGCCAGGCATCGTCGCGCGCCAGCACGGGCAGCGGGCGGCTGTCGCCGGTGATGGTCGGCAGGCAGTTGAGCAAGCCCCTGGTGTAGGGGTGCGTGGCCTCGTTCATCCGCCGGGCGTCAAGTTCCTCGACCACCCGGCCGGCATACATGACCAGCACCCGGTCGCAGAAGGTCGAGACCAGCCTGAGGTCATGGCTGATGAAGATCAGCCCCATGCCGCGCTCGGTGACCAGGCGGTCGAGAATGCGCAGGACCTCGATCTGCACCGTCACATCGAGCGCCGAGGTCGGTTCGTCGGCTATCAGGAGATCGGGCTCGGTGACCAGCATCATGGCGATCATGGCGCGCTGGCCCATGCCGCCGGAAAGTTCGTGCGGATAGGCCGCCATCACCCGTTCGGGATCGCGGATCTGCACGGCCTCGAGCATGGCGATCGACTTGTCGTGCGCCTCGGACTTGCCACCGTGCAGCTTGACCGCCTCCATCAGCTGACGGCCGATGGTCATCACCGGGTTCAATGAGAATTTCGGGTCCTGCATCACCATCGACATGCGCGCGCCGCGAAGCTTGCGCCATTGCCTGGTGCTGGCGGTGCGCAGATCGACGCCGTCGAATTCCAGCCGGTCCGCGGTCGCAGTTCCGGAGACCGGCGTCAGCCCGAGGATGGCGCGGCCGGTCTGGGACTTGCCGGAGCCGCTTTCGCCAACGATGCCGAGCCGTTCGCGGCCCAAACTGAAACTGACGCCGCGCACCACCTCGACCGGCCCCTGGCGCGAGGGGAAGGCAATGCGCAGGTTCTCGACGGACAGCAGCGGGCTCATTTTCCGGCCTTCGGGTCAAGCACGTCGCGCAGGCCGTCGCCGAGCAGGTTGAAGCCGAGCGAGACGGTGAAGATGGCAATGCCGGGCATGGTCGCGACCCACCAGTAATCGATGATGAAGCGGCGGCCGCCGGCGATCATGGCGCCCCATTCGGGCTGTGGCGGCTGCGCGCCGAGCCCGAGGAAGCCGAGGCCGGCGGCCGTCAGGATGATGCCGGCCATGTCGAGGGTGACGCGGATGATCACCGAGGACAGGCACAGCGGCACCACGTGGCCCCAGATGATGCGCCCCGAGGACGCCCCCTGCAGGCGGATCGCGTCGATGTGCTCGGCGTTGCGGATGGTCAGCGTTTCGGCCCGCGCCAGCCGGGCATAGGGCGGCCAGGAGGTAATGGCGATGGCTATGATGGCGTTCTCGATGCCGGGGCCGAGGGCCGCGACGAAGGCCAGCGCCAGGATCAGCCGCGGAAAGGCCAGGAAGATGTCGGTGATGCGCATCAGCACGGTATCGACCCAGCCACCGAAATAGCCCGAAACGGTGCCGACCAGCAGGCCGATCGGCGTGGCGATGATGGCAACCAGCGCCACCACCATCAACGTCAGCCGCGCGCCGTGAACCACCCGGCTGAAGATGTCGCGGGCGAGATCATCGGTTCCCATCAGGTGATCCATCGACGGCGGCAGCAGCCGCATCGTCCTCAGGTCTCCGCCCAGCAGCGGATCATAGGGCGCGATGACATCAGCAAAGATGGCGACAAGCACCAGCAGAAGGACGATGGCCAGGCCGATCATGCCGAGCCGGTTGCCGGTGAACAGCAGCCATGTGCGCCAGGCCTGGCCGAGACGGGCCTGGCGGCGCGAGGCCGGCTGCTCGCTCTGCAGCCATTCGCTGAGGCTCTGGCGGGAGGCGCCG
>JAHJUC010000244.1 GCA_018829385.1 Alphaproteobacteria bacterium | reverse complement strand
CCGACGATCCGGTCGCCCGGCACCGCGCCGCCGGGGCCGAACTTGACCACCGAATTGTCGTCCATGCCGCGGATCGGCATCGCGTCCATGTCCGGATCAGGCCCGATGCGCCGCGACGTCTTGGTCGTTTTCTGGGTCTTGCTCAGCCCGGGGAGCTTGAAGATCAGCCCTGCCGCGCTGCGCAGGTTGAACCAGCCCTCGTCGGCGGGCTTGCGCGGCGACACCCGGGTCTCCTGGTGATTGGGGTAGATCGCGCGGAAAACGTCATCCGACGCCAGTTCGCCCCGCCCGACCGCCGTCAGCACGTCTTCGACATCCTTGTGTCCCAACCGGTGCAGCACCGGCTTGAGGCCATCCTTCGACAGCGGTTTTCCCGCCCGCGTGAAGGTGCGCTCGAGGATGCGCATGCCAAGACCGGAATATTGCTTGCGCACAGCGGCCTTGGTCGCCCGGCGGATTGCCGCCCGCGCCTTGCCGGTGACGACGATCTCTTCCCATGCCGGCGGCGGAACCTGGACGCCGGAGCGGAGGATCTCGACCTCATCGCCATTGGCGAGCCGCGTGACCAGCGGCATGATCCGGCCATTTATCTTGGCGCCGACACAGGTGTCGCCGATGTCGGTGTGCACCGCATAGGCGAAATCGATCGGCGTCGCCCCGCGCGGCAGGGCGATGAGCTGGCCTTTCGGCGTGAAACAGAACACCTGGTCCTGGAACAGTTCCAGCTTGGTGTGCTCGAGGAAGTCTTCCGGATTGTCGCCGACCGAGAGCGCTTCGATGGTCTGGCGCAGCCAGGAATAGGCCCTGGAGTCCTTGGACAGCACCACCGCTTCCTCGCTCGAGGCGGAATCCTTGTACAGCGCATGCGCCGCCACGCCGCGTTCGGCGATGTCCTGCATCATGCGCGTGCGGATCTGCAGTTCGACGCGCTGCCTTGACGGTCCGACAATCGTGGTGTGGATCGAGCGGTAATCATTCTGCTTCGGCGTCGAGATATAGTCCTTGAACCGTCCCGGGACCACCGACCAGCGCATGTGCACGATGCCGAGCGCCCGGTAGCAGTCGGCCTCGGTGTCGACGACGATGCGGAAGCCGAACACGTCGGACAGCTGCTCGAACGACAGCGATTTCGACTGCATCTTGCGGAACACCGAATAGGCCTTCTTCTGCCGGCCCTTGACCTGCGCCTTCAGCCCTTCCTGCTTGAACAGTGCCGAGAGTTCGTCCTCGATGGTATGGATCAGGTCGCGATTGCGCTCGGAGAGTTCCGCCAGCTTGCCGGTGACCGTGTCATAGGCTTCCTGGTTGATGTTCTTGAACGCGAGTTCCTCGAGCTCCTCGCGCATTTCCTGCATGCCCATGCGGCCGGCCAGCGGCGCATAGATATCCATGGTTTCCTCGGCGATGCGGGCGCGCTTTTCCGGCGGCACGTGTTCGAGGGTGCGCATATTGTGCAAGCGGTCGGCCAGCTTGACCAGAAGCACGCGCACATCGTCGGAAATCGCCAGCAGCAGCTTGCGCAGGTTCTCGGCCTGCTTGGCCCGCTTGGTGACCAGATCGAGCTTCTTGATCTTGGTCAGCCCTTCGACCAGGCGGCCGATGTCCTCGCCGAACAGCTCGTCAATCTCGGCCCGCGTGGCCGATGTGTCCTCGATCGTGTCATGCAGCAGCGCCACGGCGATGGTCGATTCATCAAGCCGCATTTCGGTCAGGATCGCCGCCACCTCCAGTGGATGGGAAATATAGGGATCGCCGCTGGCACGCGTTTGCTTGCCATGCTTCTGCATGGCGTAAACATAAGCCTTGTTCAGCAGGGCCTCGTTGGCATCCGGCTTGTATTTTTGCACGCGCTCCACGAGCTCGTACTGACGCATCATCGGAATGGCACTCCAAAACAAGAAAATGCGCCGAATCGAACGACCGGCGCATTGCGTAGCATCAGCTGTCTATCGGCCTTCACGACCGGCTGCCGCCAATTCGTTGCAAATCGGCGGACAATCGATCAGACGATCAATAGTCGTCGCTTTTTTCCGGCGGCACAAGCCCTTCGATGCCTGCAAGCAGTTCTTCTTCCGACATCGAGCCGAACGAAACCGCTTCCGGCTGATCGTCTTCGACGACGGCCTCTTCGGCAGCATCGCCTGTCTGCAGGTAACGCTCCGGATCGGGCTCCGGCTCGTCGACTTCCACATGCTTCTGCAGCGAGTGGATGAGGTCTTCCTTCAGATCTCCGGGAGACAGGGTCTCGTCGGCGATTTCCCGCAAGGCAACGACCGGATTCTTGTCGTTGTCGCGGGGGATCGTGATCTGGCCACCCTGTGAGATCTGGCGGGCGCGATGGCTGGCAAGCAATACCAGTTCAAAACGATTATCAACCTTGTCGATGCAATCTTCGACTGTGACGCGGGCCATTGCCTGTCCTTTACAAACTGCTATGGGGGAGTTTGACCATGCGATAAACACATTGTGTGGCTAATTCAAGTCCTTTGCACCAAAAGCGTTGTTTCAGCACCAAAACTGTCGCCCTGACATCCATCGCCGCCCCTCTGAAACACAGCTTACGTGGGAAACCTTTGCGTCAGCAGCAAGGATTCTTTAGCAGCCATGCATAAGTATCAAGGCCGAGACCCTTGAAATATGACACCAACCGCAGCATTTGGTTCAAACTCACGACGTATTGAGTCGTGGAACAGTAGGATAATGGTACTTGTATGGCTTTTAAAAAGTTCGAGATCGATCTAAATTGGCCCTGCAGAAGCCAGATTTGCCTTCAGTTGCGACAGAGGGCTTCTTTGAAAGGAAGATCATAAGTGTTTGATCCAAGAGAGAAAATTGCGCTCTTCATTGACGGGGCGAATCTTTATGCAGCGTCCAAAAGCCTGAATTTTGACATCGACTACCGGAAGTTGCTGAAGGCATTTCAATCGCGCGGGTATTTGTTGCGTGCCTATTATTACACCGCGTTGATTGAGGATCAGGAATATTCGTCAATCCGTCCGTTGATCGATTGGCTTGATTACAATGGGTATAAAGTAGTTACCAAGCCAGCAAAAGAATTTACCGACTCCATGGGGCGCCGGAAGATCAAGGGCAATATGGACATCGAGCTCGCGATCGACGCCATGGAGCAATCCGACGTCGTCGATCACCTGGTCATTTTTTCCGGCGATGGCGATTTCACCTCCCTGGTCGAGGCGCTTCAGCGCAAGGGCCGCAAGGTAACCGTGGTCTCCTCGCTGCTGTCGCAGCCGCCGATGATTGCCGATGACCTGCGCCGTCAGGCCGACTACTTCATCGATCTGACCAGCCTGAAATCGGAGATCGGCCGCGAACAGTCGGAACGCCCGCAGCGCGCCTACGCTCCGGCGGCAGAGGAAGAAGAAGAAGAATTCGAGGATTGATCGGCGAACTGGCGGCGTCTCGCCAGACCGCCCGCAGCAACGAGCCGGATCACGATTGCAGACTGTGCCCGCGGCTCAGGCGTTTCGCACTCGACAATCGCAAGGCGTTTCCCGGAT
>JAHJUC010000243.1 GCA_018829385.1 Alphaproteobacteria bacterium | reverse complement strand
TGGCGCATGACGTGATACTCGGCCTGGATGCCGTTGCCGCCGTGCATGTCGCGCGCCATGCGGGCGATGTCGAGCGCCTTGCCGCAATTGTTGCGCTTGACGATCGAGATCATTTCCGGCGCGAAGCGGCCCTCGTCCATCAGCCGCCCGACGCGCAAGCTGCCCTGCAGCCCGAGCGCGATTTCGGTCTGCATGTCGGCGAGCTTCTTCTGATAGAGCTGCGTGCCGGCCAGCGGCTTGCCGAACTGGTGCCGGTCGAGACCGTACTGCCGCGCCCGGTGCCAGCAGTCTTCCGCTGCCCCCATCGCGCCCCAGGAAATGCCGTAACGCGCCCGGTTGAGGCAGCCGAACGGACCCTTCAGGCCCGAGACATTCGGCAGCAGCGCCTCTTCCGAGACTTCCACATTGTCCATCACGATCTCGCCGGTGATCGAGGCGCGAAGCGAAAGCTTGCCGCCGATCTTCGGCGCCGACAGGCCCTTCATGCCCTTTTCAAGCACGAAGCCGCGGATCTCGCCGCCATGGGCTTCCGACTTGGCCCAGACCACGAACACGTCGGCGATCGGTGCGTTGGAGATCCACATTTTCGAACCGGTGAGCACGTAGCCGCCGTCGACCTTCTTGGCGCGGGTCTTCATGCCGCCCGGGTCGGAGCCCGCATCCGGCTCGGTCAGGCCGAAGCAGCCGACCCATTCGCCGCTGGCGAGCTTGGGCAGATACTTCATCCGCTGTTCCTCGCTGCCATAGGCCTGGATCGGGTACATCACCAGCGACGACTGAACGCTCATCATCGAGCGGTAGCCCGAATCGATCCGTTCGACCTCGCGCGCCACCAGGCCGTAGGAGACGTAGCCGGCTTCCGCGCCGCCATACTGTTCGGGAACCGTGACGCCGAGCAGGCCGGCCTCACCCATTTCCGAGAAGATGTCACGGTCGGTGACCTCGTTGAGATAGGCGTCGGTCACCCGCGGCATCAGCTTGTCGGCGGCGAACGCCCTGGCCGCGTCCGCAATCATCCGCTCTTCGTCGGTCAGCTGATCATTGATCAGGAACGGATCGTCCCATTGAAACGAGGATTTCGCGGACTTGATCGAAACGGCGGGGGACACGGACATCTCAAAAACTCCAGTTTGTTCCAGTCGGGACGCATGTCGCCCCCGGCAAGGGGCACATTGCAGCATATAGTCCTCTTTAACACGGATTAAACGAGATACTATAGGCTTAAAATATATTTCGTGGGCGACGCCTCTCGGGCGCGCACGCTCACACCGCCGCCGGTGGCTCCATCACTTCCCACAGCGCGATCAGCTCCCGCCCGGCGCCGGCCGCAAGCGGCGCCACCAGCCGCGCCAGCGAAACCGTCCGCCCGCCATGCCACCAGGAGGTTGTCTCGAAATAGTCGGGAATGCCGCTGGCCAGGGTCTCCTCGAAGGCATTGATGACCCGCTTGATGCTGAGCGGCGGCACGCTTTCCACCACCGGCCTGTTCTTGACCGGGGGACCGAAAGGCCAGGGTTTGGTCGCCGCGAAGTCGCGCCAGATCAGCTGTCGTTCCGGCCCTTCGACGCCGATCCGCGCCAGCAGCGGATACTCGCTGCTCAGCGCGCCGATGTCGAAGTCGGAGGATTGGGGCAAGCCGTCCTTCGCCTTCTCAAGCCATAACCCGTGGAATTCACGGATGCGTGGATGGGCTTTGTCGGGCAATTGAAAGCTGGAGGGCGACAAGTGGCTGTTCATGCGAAAAAGGTACTCATTCCGATGCGGCAATAATACTAGCATAGCTTTGATCTCGACAACGTCTCCTGTTCAGCGTTTACTTGGCGCGCCGATCTCTTTACCCTGGACGCCAACCGCATGAAGCCGACACTGGCAGACCAGTTCGAAGTTGCCGCCGGTTTAGCCTCCGGGATCAGCCGTTACGCGGCCAGTCTCGGCATCGATTCCGATCCGATCGCAAGGGCCTGCGGACTGGACCCGAGCCGGTTTTCGATCATCGGCGAACGGGTCAGTCTCGATCGCGTTTGCCGCTACATGGAAGCGCTGGCGCTGATATCGGGCGATGACCTTTTCGGACTGAAATCGGCGGAAGCATTTGAACGCGGCGCCTCGGGTCCGTTCGGCTACGCCATGATGAACGCGCCCACCGTGCGCGACAGCCTGGTGTTCATGGGCCGCAATCTTCAGAAGATCAGCGAGACAAGCATCTGCACGCTGGAAATCGGTCCCCGCGCCGCACATTTCGAATGGACCTACTCTCCGCTGATCCTGCGCCGGACACAATTCGTCGACCTGGGAGTCGCACAGACCTTCAACCATTTCCGCGCCATCCTCGGCGACGACGTTCGCAAGATACGCGTCGAACTGGAGCGCGACCGCCCGATAAATACAAATTTATTCAAACGCTTGCTAACTCCGCATGCAAGCTTCAACGCCCCTGTCAACTCCCTCATCCTGCCAACGGAAATCCTTGACCGGGTCAACCCCCAGGCCGATCTGCGGCTGTTCACCATGATGTCGCAGCAGATGGAGGCGATCGAGCCGCGCCGCGCCGATCTCAATGATCCCGTGGCCATCGTCCGCCTGCATGTGGCCGAGAGCCTGTCGGGCGAGCCACTCACCCTGGCAAGCGAAGCAGGGAGGCTTGGCATGAGCCCGCGCACGCTGCAGCGCCGGTTGACCGACGCCGGAACCAGCATGCAATCCATCGTTGATGATTGCCGCAAGGAAATGGCCGAACGGCTGCTACTGGAGACCGACCTCACCCTTTCCAGCATCGGTTACAGGATCGGTTTCTCCGCGCCCGCTGCCTTCACCCGATCGGCGATCCGCTGGTTCGGCATGACCCCGAGCGAGTTCCGGGAAAAGCACAAGACGGCGCTCTGACCTCAGGACGAATACAAGCTATACGTTCAATTTTTATCAAATGGTCAATTAACGCTTTTTGGCGCGTGCCGTGAAGGCGAACTTGTCGCAAACAGGGCATAAGCTTCCCAACACATCAAACATAAGCTGGTGTTGCTTCGCGGTGGGATGCCAATCCCGCCGCTTTGTTTTCGTCAGATGCGGCAGAGCTTGCCGTGCCGAAAGGACTTCACATGGATCTCGGAAACGATAAAGGGTTCCCCCCGTTGACACGCACAGAACTGTCTTGCCTCCGCCGTTGCGCGGAAGGCCGTACCGATCAGGAGATCGGCCGTGAACTGGAATTGACCTCCAGCGAGGTCGCCTCCGTGCTCTCCGTGGTCATGCTGAAACTGCGCACGCCCAACCGCATGGCGGGCCTCGCCAAGGCGGCCCGGC
>JAHJUC010000242.1 GCA_018829385.1 Alphaproteobacteria bacterium | reverse complement strand
CTGATGGGCTTCGGCGTGGTGCAGGCGCTCGCGCGCGACCCGTCCTTCGATTTGCCGATCATGACCCATCCGAGCTTCACCGGTCCCTATGTGCTCACTCCCGAAACCGGCGTGTCGCACGCGATCATGTATGGCGTGTTCCAGCGCCTGGCCGGATCGGACATCTCGGTTTTCCCCAATGTCGGCGGCCGCTTCGGCTTCAGCGTCGAGGAATGCCTGTCCATCGCCGACGCCTGCCGCGCGCCCGACGGCATCGGCCGGGCGATGATGCCCAGCCCCGGCGGCGGCATGAGCGTCGAGCGCGCCGGCGACATGGTCTCGATGTATGGCGAGGACGTCGTCTTCCTTCTTGGCGGCAGCCTGCTGCGCGCCGGCGACGCGATCGGCGATGCCGTGCGCGCCATGCGCGACGCCGTCGACAGTGTCGGAACCTGATTGAAACAACCGGGGCCTGTCCTGGAGACTATGGGGTTTGGTCGAGAGACCAGCCCCATTTTTTTGCCCCTGTGGAGGAGCCCGCCGAGGTGGGTTGACCCTCTCAGGCAGCCACTGACTTGTGTGGGGTGGGGGCGGAGGCGGTGTGAGCGCAAAAAAGGCCGCATCCGGAGATGCGGCCTTTCCATCCTGGGAGGGATGTTGGATCAGCGTGCCGGCAGCGGCATCCAGTCGGTCATGGCGACATCGGCATGGGCGAACTGCGGCATCTTCGCCGACAGGTCTTCCATGTTCTTGATGTCGTTTTCGATCAGGAACTGCTGCGTGATCAGGGTCGGAGGCACCACGACCTGGGCGCCGGGCTCTCCGCCGGTCAGCATGATGGCGAGAGCGCGGACGGAGACTTCGCCGACCACCGCCGGGTTGGTCGCAACGGTTGCAGCCCAGGCGCTGTCAGGCTCACGCATCGCCGAGATGTCGGCGGTCGAGACGTCGGCGGAGTAGATCTTGATGTCCTGCGACAGGCCGGCTTCGTCCACGGCGATCTTCACGCCCTTGGCGAACTCGTCATAGGGAGCGAAGAAGACTGAGATGTCCGGGTTGGCCTGCAGCACCGAACGGGCCTGGTTGGCGTTGGAGTTGGCGATCGGGTTGTCGAGCGTGCCGATCTGGGCGGCTTCGACGATGCCCGGATTGGCGGCCTTGACCTCTTCCCAGGCGACGTGACGGCGGTCGAGCGGCGCGATGCCCGGCACGTAGACATAGCCGGCTTTCCATTCGGTACCGTTGTCCTTGATCGCCTGTTCAAGCGCCAGCTTGCCGAGCAGGTAGTCCGACTGCTCGATCTGCGGGATCGCGGGGTTTTCGACATTGACGTCGAACGCCACCACCTTGATGCCTGCGTCCACCGCGCGCTGGGCGGCTTCCTTCATCGATTCCGTCAGGCCGTGCTGGATGATGATGCCGTCAACGCCGAGCGCGATGGCCTGGTCGACCATGTCGGCCTGAAGCGCTGCGTCCTGGCGGCTGTCGAGCACCCGGAGATCGACACCGAGGGCGGCGGCCTGCTTTTCCACACCCGACAGATAGGCCTGGAAGAAGTCGCCGGTCGAGAGATAGCGCACCAGCGCGATCTTGACGTTGCCCGGATTGTCGAGCGGTGCCGGCATGTCCGCGGCCTGCGCGAAGCCTGCGGGAAGGGTGACGGCAGCGGCCGCCAGGCCGGCGAACAGTGCCAGGGCTTTTCTGCGTATGATATTCATGCTGTTTTCCTCCGTTAAATGATTGGTCTTGCTTAGTGGCCGCCGGCCTTCCGGGCCGAGAGCGAGAAGGTGAAGACAAGGGCGATGACCAGCACCAGGCCCTTGATGAAATCCTGGGTGTAGTAGGGCGCATTCATCATCGTCAGGCCCTGCAGCAGGATGCCGACGAAGAGAGCGCCCATGGATGTGCCGAAGGCATTGGGCTTGGCGGCGCCCAGAACCGCAAAGCCGATCAGCGAGGCGGCGACCGCATCGAGCAGCAGGTTGGTGCCCGAGGCGATATCGCCGCGTCCGAGCCGGGCGGCAAGCAGCATCCCGCCGATCGAGGCCAGCACGCCAGAGATCATGTAGGCGAGGATCTTGTAGTTGTTGACATTGGTGCCGGTCAGACTCGCGGCCCGCTCGTTCGAACCGATGGCATACATCAGCCGTCCGTGCCGGGTGAGTTCGAGGAACACCCAGACCAGGATGCCGATGACCACCAGGAAGATCACCGGTGCCGGCAGCAGGTTCTCGAGCATGAAATCGAACCGGTGGCGGCCAAGCTGCAGGAACAGCGGCGAGAAGGTGCCTTCGGCGGTCGAACCGTCCGGCAGGCTCATGCCCATGGCGATCGAGCGGCCTTCCGTGGGAATGCGCTGCAGGCCGACCAGCAGGAACATCATGCCGAGCGTCGCCAGCAGATCCGGAACCTTGGTCTTGACGATCAGCAGCCCGTTGATCAGGCCGATGAGCGCGCCCATCGCCAGGCAGGCGACGATGGCGACGAAAGCGGGCTGCTCCAGCACCACCATCATGTAGGCCGCCAGCATCATCGAAGAGGTGGCGACCGAGCCGATCGACAGGTCGAAGCCGCCGACCACCAGCGTGCAGGTGACGCCGAGCGCCAGAATGCCGGTGATCGCCACCGACTGGAAGATGAACACCGCGCTGCGCGGGCCGGCAAAACCGTTGGCGAACACCGAGAAGAAGATCACCAGGCCGACCAGAAGCGCCAGGAAGCCGTAGCGGATGGCGATGTCGATCAGCCCGTTGGAGCCGGGCTGCGGTTTTTGCGCGCGCGAACCCGCGCTCGGGGTTTCGGTCTGGTTCATGCTCATGCGTGTGCTGTCCTTGCGGCGCTGCCGGCATCTGCCGGCATGGCCCCGGTTACTGCGGTGAGTATCTCGTTGAGATCCACGTTCTCGTTTCTGAATTCCGCCGCGACCGAATGCTCGGTCATGACGATGATGCGGTCGGCGACTTCCAGCGCCTCGTCGAGTTCCGAGACGAACACCAGGGTCGCCCGGTTCTTCGCGGTTTCCCGGATCTTGCGGCCGATATCGCGGCGGGCCCGGATGTCGACGCCCTGGAAAGGCTCGTCGAGCAGCAGCAGCCGGCATTGCTCGGCCAGCCAGCGCGCCAGCATCACCTTCTGCTGGTTGCCGCCCGATAGCGTGCCGATGGAATCTGTTTCGCTCTGGCAGACGATCGACAGCGCCTCGATCATGTCATTGGCGGTCTTGCGCTCGTCCGAACGCCTGATGAAGGAAAGGTTCGAATAGCGGCCGAGGAAGGGCAGGGTGATGTTGCGGGTGATGTCGAAATCGGCGACCACGGCATTGTTGGCCCGGTCCTTGGCCGACATGAAGACGCCCCGCGCAATCGCGGCCCTGGGATTGGCCGGCGCATAGTCGGCTCCGTCGATCCGGATCCGTCCGCCCGCCGGCCGGCCCAGTCCGAACAGGCTCTGCGCAAACGCGCTCTTGCCGCTGCCGAGCAGGCCGGTGACGGCGACGACCTCGTTCTCGCACAGGCGGAAATCGAATGGCTTGCTGTTGGAGAGCAGCCTGAGATCGGTGATCTCGAGCACGGAGCTGCCGGGCGCGCCGATGGTGATGTCGGCGTCGGTCATGCGGTGGCCGAGCATGGCGTTGACCGCGCCTTCGTAGTCGAGCGCGTCGCCCTCGAAGACGCCGGAGATCTCGCCATCGCGCATCGACACGATGCGGTCGGCGATGCGGCGGATGTCGGACATGCGGTGCGAGATGTAGAGGACGGCAACGCCCTTGGCCGACAGCCGTTCGATCAGCAGGAACAGCCGCTCGGCTTCGGAGGCCGAGAGCGAGGATGTCGGCTCGTCGAGAATGAGCAGTTGCGGATCGTGCGCCATGGCCCGCGCAATGGCGATCAGCTGCCGGTCGGCGACGCCGAGCTCGGCCACCGACTGGCGCACGTTGAGCGTGAGCCCCATCTGGCTGGCGATGCGCTCGGCATCGGCGTAGTTCCGCCGGCGCTTGAGAAAGAAGCCGTAGCCCGGCTCGGCAAGCCGGTCGATCAGCAGGTTGGAGGCCACGTCGAGATCGGGGATCACCCCGTCATTGATGTTCTGGTGCACGGTGACGACGCCGGCGCGGATGGCTTCGGACGGCGTCGAAGGGCGGAAATCCTTGCCGAGAAGCGTGATCGAACCGGCGTCGAGCGCATGCACGCCGCTCAGGATCTTGACCAGGGTGGACTTTCCCGCGCCATTGGCACCCATCAGCACGGTCACCAATCCGGCAGGCAGCGACAGGTTCAGCTGCTTGAGGACACGATTGTCCCCGAACGACTTGTCCACACCGCGCAGATCGCAAAGAGTTCCGTTCATGCTGTCCTCCCGTTATGATGAAAACAGCAGCAGTGACAAAAGTCAAT
>JAHJUC010000241.1 GCA_018829385.1 Alphaproteobacteria bacterium | reverse complement strand
GGCTCCGGCAAGTCGATGCTGGCGGCGCGGCTGCCCTCGATCCTGCCGCCGCTGTCGGCGCCCGAACTGCTGGAAGTCTCGATGATCCATTCCATCGCCGGGCAGCTGGCCGGCGGCAAGCTGTCGGACCGGCGGCCGTTCCGGGCGCCGCATCATTCCGCCTCGATGGCGGCGATGGTCGGCGGCGGGTTGCGCGCCCGGCCGGGCGAGGTGTCGCTGGCGCATAACGGCATCCTGTTTCTCGACGAGTTCCCCGAGTTCACGCCGCAGGTGCTCGATTCGCTCAGGCAGCCGCTGGAGAACGGCGAGAGCGTGATTGCCCGGGCCAACCACCGGGTCAGCTACCCGGCCAACATCCAGCTGATCGCGGCGATGAACCCGTGCCGCTGCGGCATGGCCGGCGAGCCGGGACACAGCTGCTCGCGCGGGCCGCGTTGCCAGGCCGATTACCAGGGGCGCATATCAGGCCCGCTGATGGACCGGATCGACATCCGCATCGATGTGCCGGCGGTGACCGCGCAGGACCTGATCAAGCCGCAGGCAGCGGAGGGAAGCGCCGACGTGGCGGCCCGGGTGGCGGCAGCGCGCCGCATGCAGCAGGCGCGCTACCTCGATCTCGGCCGGCCCGACATCCGCACCAACTCGCAATGCACGACCTCGCTGGTAGAGCAGGTGGCGCAGCCCGACCAGGGCGGACAGGCGCTCCTGAGCGACGCGGCGGAGAAGCTGCGGTTTTCGGCCCGCGCCTATCACCGCATTCTCAAGGTGGCGCGGACGCTGGCCGATCTCGACGGCACTGAAACCGTCGGCCGCATCCACCTGGCGGAGGCAATCTCCTACCGGATCGGGGCCGAGCGGGTGTCTCAGGCGGCGTGAACGCGGGAAATACGACGCGCCGCGATGCCGGGGCGCACCGGGTCACCGGGTGCCGGTGCGCGTCGGCTCGCCCATACCTCGAACATGCCCTGTTTCAGACGGGGCGAGACCGCCCTCAGCCGCCCAGACCGTCGAACAGCGCGGTCGAGAGATAGCGTTCGGCAAAGGACGGGATGATGACGACGATCTGCTTGCCGGCATTTTCCGGCCGCTGGCCGACCCGGACCGCGGCGGTCAGCGCCGCGCCCGAGGAAATGCCGACCGGCAGGCCTTCGAGTTTCGCCACCCGCCGGGCCATCTCGAAAGCCTCGTCGTTGGTCACCTTTTCGATCTCGTCGTAGATGCCGGTGTCGAGCACGCCGGGGGCGAAGCCGGCGCCGATGCCCTGGATCTTGTGCGGGCCGGGATTGCCGCCAGACAGCACCGGCGAATCGGCCGGCTCGACGGCAACGACCTTGAGGCCGGGCTTCCTGGCCTTGAGCACCTGGCCGACGCCGGTGATGGTGCCGCCGGTGCCGATGCCGGAGACCAGGATGTCGATGCCGCCCCTGGTGTCGTTCCAGATCTCCTCGGCGGTGGTCTTGCGGTGGATCTCGGGGTTTGCCGGGTTTTCGAACTGCTGCGGCATCACCGAATCCGGGATCTGGTTGAGCAGTTCCTCGGCCTTGGCGATGGCGCCCTTCATGCCCTTGGGGCCTTCGGTCAGCACCAGCTCGGCGCCGAGCAGCGCCAGCATCTTGCGGCGCTCGACCGACATGGTTTCCGGCATGGTCAGGATCAGCCGGTAGCCCTTGGCGGCGGCGGCGAAGGCCAGCGCGATGCCGGTGTTGCCGGATGTCGGCTCGACCAGCGTGGTCTTGCCGGGCGCGATCTTTCCTTCCGCTTCCAGGCTCTCGATCATGGCGACGCCGATGCGGTCCTTGACCGAGGCGATCGGGTTGAAGAACTCGAGCTTGGCGAGGATCTCGGCCTTCACGCCGTCGGCGCTCGCGAGCTTGGAGAGCCGGACGATCGGCGTGTTGCCGACGGTGTCGATGATGGAATCGTAGATGCGGCCGCGGCCGGGAGTCTCAGCTGAAGTGGCGGACATGAAAATGCTCCTTCTGGTTGGCGTGACTCTAGCAGAGCAGCGTCCGCAGACGAGTCATCTCCGCCAAGGACGCGTTCGGTTTCGCGCAATATGATACCTTGAGAATTATGAAACGTGGAAAATATTTCCAACCAGCCCGCCGGCGTCAGCGCACGAGAAACCCCGCCGCCAGCGGGTCATCCTCCTCGAGGATGAACTCGGCCTTGCCCGAGTAAAACGCCCGGCCGGAGACGCGGGCGGTGATGGCGGGGTGCGGCCCGCAGCTCGTCAGCGAGGCGACGGACCCCGAAAACCGGCTGCCGATGATGCTTTCGAAGATCCGGGTCTGCCCGGCCGCGATCTGGCCGCGGGCCTGCATCGCCGCGAGCCTTGCCGTGACGCCGGAGCCGGTGGGCGAACGATCGACCTGGCGCTCGGCGAAGACGCAGACATTGCGCGTCGGCCGCTCCGAATAGGCATCGTTGCCATCGGTGAGGATCGAGCCATAGAGGAAGGCCAGATCCCCGGCATCGGGATGGCTGAGAGGAATTGCAGGCTGGGCCGCCTTTGTCAGCTGATCGGCGGCATCGACGAACGCCGCGACCGGATCGCGGCCGAACTTGAGACCGAACTGGCGGGCATCGGCCAACGCGTAATAGGCGCCGCCATAGGCGATGTCGAAACTGATCTTGCCCCACTTGCCAAGCGCAAGCGTCTGATTGCGGGCAAACAGGAAGGACGGCACGCTTTCGAAGCTGACATCGGCGGCCTTGCCGTCGCGGATGGCGACCTCGGCGCGCACCATGCCGCAGGGGCACTCGATGTTGACCGTGGCGCGGTCGCCGTCGGGCGCGACCAACCCCTGGTCCACCGCATAACGGCCGAGCGCGATGATGGCGTGGCCGCACATGGTGGAATAGCCTTCATTGTGCATGAACAGCACCGCCAGATCGGCGCCGGGCAGATCCGGTTCCACCAGCAGCGCGCCATACATGTCTGCATGGCCGCGCGGCTCGAACATCAGGATCTTCCTGAGATGATCGAGATTGTCGCGCACATGGGCCCGCTTCTTAAGGATCGTGCCCTTCGGCAGATCGGGATAGCCGGCGGTGACTATCCTGAGCGGCTCGCCGCCGGTGTGCATGTCGATGACGGTGAGGGCCGCGCTCATTCGGCACACGCCACGCTGAGACGGTGTTCCCGGCCTTCGCCCAAACTTGATTCAGCCGTCCTCATTGAAATACACCCCGCTAAAATGGCGCCAGCACATGTGTTCAATTCGACCGCGCCGCAATCAGGAGCGCGGACCCGCCCATGAAACCCGCCGCCACCCGGTTGAGCAGCCGCAGACGGCTGGGCTGCTTCATCAACATGCGTATCCGCGACGCAAGCAGAATATACGGCACGATGACGGCCAGGAGCACCACCAGGGTGGCCACGCTCAGGATGACGTAGTCCAGCGCCGATATGGAGGCGAGATCGAGAATGGAGGGCACCAGCGCAAGATAAAACAGCATGGTCTTCGGATTGCCCAGCGTGATGAACAATCCGGACAGATAGCTAGTGGCGAAGTTGCGCGGCCTGGTGGAGTGGATGTCGGATATTCTTATCCCGGCCGTCCACAATGAATAGGCAAGCCAGCCGAGATAGAGAACGCCCGCATATTTGATCATCATGAACACGGTACCGAATTCCTGGGCGAGCACGGCAAGCCCGAGGATGACGGCAGTCAGATAGATCAGGTCGCCGGTGGCCAGCCCCAGCCCCATGGGCAGGGTCGCCCGGAAACTGGACCCCAGCGCACGCGCCGCGATGGCAGTCATTCCCGGGCCTGGAATAACGGCGGCAATGAAAAGAGCGAGGCAGTAGGCAAGCAAGATACCGAAGTTCAACTGCATGATCTCCCGGACAGACAAAGCCCGACATTATTCAACCTGCCGGGTTGGTCAATCGGCAAACCCTGGCAGCAAAGCCAGACCTCAAACCCTGGTGCCAGATCTAGGACACTCCCGTGGAGCCGAAGCCGCCGGCGCCGCGGGCGGTTTCACTCAGGCTGTCGTGCATGACGATCCGGGCCTGCACCACCGGGGCGATGACCAGCTGGGCGATGCGCATGCCCCGCGTCACCGTGAAGGCATCCGTGCCGAGATTGGCGAGGATCACCTTGACCTCGCCGCGATAGTCGCTGTCGATGGTGCCGGGCGTGTTCAGGCAGGTGATGCCGGACTTGAGAGCCAGGCCGGAGCGCGGGCGAACCTGGCCCTCGAAACCTTGCGGGATTTCCATGACCAGCCCGGTGGGGACGGCGAAGCGGCCGCCCGGGGCGATCTGAAGCGGCGCGTCCTCGGCGACGGCTGCGCGCAGATCCATGCCGGCGGAGCCCGGGGTTTCATAGGCCGGCAGATCAAGGCCTTCGCCGTGTGGCAGGCGGAGGACGAGGAGCGCGGGGCGCGCATCCGGGGCAGGCTGTGACAGGCGAACGGGATTGGTCATCGCCGGAGCTTTTACTCTTGGCGGGCTCAGGTCAATTGCATGGCAGGCGGCAAGACGGTAGAAGGCAGCGCAATCAACAGGAATCCGCCCCCGATGCCCGAACCACTTGCCGAGGAAGTCGGCCGCCGCCGCACCTTCGCCATCATCTCGCACCCGGACGCGGGCAAGACGACGCTGACCGAAAAGCTTCTGCTGTTCGGCGGCGCGATCCAGCTCGCCGGCGAGGTCAAGGCCAAGAAGGACCGGATCCAGACCCGTTCGGACTGGATGAAGATCGAGCGCGAACGCGGCATCTCGGTGGTCACGTCGGTGATGACCTTCGAATATGGCGGCCATGTCTTCAACCTCCTGGACACGCCGGGGCACGAGGACTTCGCCGACGACACCTACCGGACGCTGACGGCGGTGGACGCGGCGGTGATGGTGATCGACGCGGCCAAGGGCATCGAGCCCCGGACGCTGAAGCTGTTCGAGGTCTGCCGCCTGCGCGACATCCCGATCATCACCTTCGTCAACAAGATGGACCGCGAGGCGCGCAATCCGTTCGAGATCCTGGACGAGGTCGAGCAGAAGCTGGCGCTCGACTGCGCGCCGATGACCTGGCCGATCGG
>JAHJUC010000240.1 GCA_018829385.1 Alphaproteobacteria bacterium | reverse complement strand
GGATGGCCTTTGCCAACCGCGACATCGTGGGGGCTGCGACCAATTCGCTGATCATCGCCTCAATCGCGTCGGTGACTGCCACGACGCTTGCCACACTCGCTGCCTTGCGGATGGCGAGCAGTGACCGCTTTCTCGGCAAGACCGGCATCAATGCGGTGTTTGCGCTGCCGATCACTGTTCCCGAAATCGTGCCCGCGGTTGCGACACTGATGTTCTTTGCGAGCCTCGGGTTCACCCTCGGGCTCGGCACCGTCATCATCGGCCACATCGTGTTTTGCATTCCGTTCGCCTATCTGCCGATCCGGGCTCGGCTCGAAGGCATGGACCCGAAGATCGGCGAGGCGGCGGCGGATCTCTACGCCACCCCGGTCCGGGCCTTCTGGCGGGTGACCCTGCCGCAACTGGTTCCCGGGATCCTGTCTGGCCTGGTACTCGCCTTCATCATCTCGCTCGATGATTTCGTCACCACTTTCTTTCTCGGCGGCGCGGGGTCGACCACGCTGCCCATCTACATATTCGGACTGGTGAGAACCGGCGTCACCCCGGAGGTCAACGCGATCTCCTCGCTGATGCTGCTTCTGTCGCTGTCTCTAGTCTCGCTGTCCCTGTTCCTGGGACGGGATCAAAGCCGGAAAACAGGGCCCGGCTGAGACGACAAAGCCCATAAACAACTGGAGAACGTCATGACCAAGACCAACAGGGTAGGAAAGCATACGGCAAAACTGCTGATGGCGACCGCGATGGCGCTGACCGTGATGGGCGGCAGTGCATGGGCGGCCGGCGAACTAAATCTTTACAACTGGTCGAACTATTTCGCACCGGAACTGCTGGAGCGGTTCGAGAAGGAAACCGGCACCAAGGTGACGGTCGACAATTTTGCGTCGGAAGAGGATCTTCTGGCCAAGCTGCAGGCCGGCGGGGGCGGCTATGACGTGATCTTCCCCGGCACCACGACGCTTGGCGTGATGGTCGAAAAGGGAATGCTGGCCAAGATCGAGGTCAGCAAGATGGAGAATTTCAAGAACCTGCTACCCGCGTTCACGACGATTGCCGGCGACGAGAACCGCGACTACTCGGCGCCCTACATGTGGGGCACGACCGGTTTTACCTACGATCCGGCAATGGTGCCGGGTGGCCAGCTCGAGGATAGCTGGAAAGAGATCTTCGAGCCCAGGGACGAGTTGAAGGGCAAGATCGCGATGCTCAACGAAATGTCCGACGTCTGGAATGCTGCGGCCTATTACACCGGCGTGAGCAAATGCACCGAAGATCCGGCGGAGGCGCAGAAGATCCTCGATGTGCTGATGGCCCAGAAGCCGCATGTGAAGCTGTATTCGAACGATGGCACCATCGACCGCATGGTCGCGGGTGAGGTCGCTGTTCACATGCAGTGGAATGGCGCGGCGCACCGGGTGAAGGCCAAGAAGCCGGACGCGGTCTATGTCTATCCCAAGGAAGGCACCACCTTCTGGACCGATGTCATCGCCGTTCCCAAGGACGCACCGAACATGGAAGCGGCCAAGACCTTCGTCAACTGGATGATGTCACCTGAAGTGGCGGCAATCGCGTCCAACTACACCGGTTATTCCAACGCGGTTGCAGGCTCGGGCGAATTCCTGAAGGATGACCTCAAGGCGGACCCGGCAGTCAACACGCCGGCCGAATACAACGACCGTCTGCGCGCCTTCGAGAATTGCTCGCCTGCGTCGAAGGACCTGCGCGAAAAGGTCTGGACCAAGCTCAAGTCGTAATGCGGTACGCATGACAGAAAAGGCCGGGCGCCAGCGAGCGCCCGGCCTTTTCTCGTTCCGGCCGATGGAATTCAGGCGCGCCAGCTCAGCAGCAGGCGTTCCGCCCGGCTGATCAGCCAACCGACGGTCAGGCCAAGCACCGAGAGCATGGCGACGCCGGCGATCAACTGATCCGTGGCAAACAGCGCGCCGGCCATCAGGATATAGGCGCCGATGCCGAATTCGGCGCCGATCATTTCGGCGGCGACCAGCAGGATGATGGCGATCGAGGCCGAGATGCGGAAGCCCGAAAGGATCGCCGGCAGCGCGCCCGGGATGATGATCTTGCGGACGATCGACATCCAGGAGAGGCCGAAGGACTGGCCCATGCGGATCAGGTTGCGGTCGACATTGTCGACCCCGCCATAGGTGGCGATGACCGTGGGGAAGAAGACGCCGAACAGGATGGTGGCGACCTTCGAGCCTTCGCCGATGCCGAACCAGATGATGAACAATGGCAGAAGCGCGATCTTCGGGATCGGGAACAAGGCCGAGATGAAGGGCGAGACGCCGGCTCGGACAAGCGAGAACAGGGCGATGGCGAGGCCGACAAAGACGCCGATCAGGCTGCCGAGGCTCCAGCCGATCACCAGCCGGTAAAGGCTTGCCGAGAGATGCTTCCAGATCATGCCGGTTTCGAACAGATCGGACATGGCGCCGGCCGCTTCCGACGGGGCGGGCAGGGCGATGTTGGAAATGAAGCCGGTCTGCGAGCCGATTTCCCACAGGATCACCAGGACGACGAACAGCAGCGGCGCAATCAACCTGTGCCGGGTGTGGACAAAGCCGCCGCCGCGGAACGGCACCGGCTTGACCAGGCCCTGGCGGCTCTGCTGCAGATCGCTGGCATTGCGCCGCGGCTGGTCCTGAATCTCGTTGGTGGCATCAAGCGACATCGGACAGCTCCCGGTCGGCGGCACGGGCCTCATCCCGCATGGCCTCCCACAAGCGGCGCTGGATCGCGGCTGTCTCTGCGGGATGGTTGATGCGCTCGTTCAGCGGAATGTCGATGTCGACAATCTCGCGGATCTTTCCGGGCCTGCGCGACAGCATGACAATGCGGTGTCCGAGCCGCACGGCTTCGGCGAGATTGTGGGTGATGTAGCAGGCGGAGAAGCCGACCTGTCCCCAGAGCTCGATGAGATCGTCCATCAGCAATTCACGGGTCTGGCTGTCGAGCGCCGACAGCGGCTCGTCCATCAGCATCACGGCCGGATTGACCGATAGT
>JAHJUC010000239.1 GCA_018829385.1 Alphaproteobacteria bacterium | reverse complement strand
TTCGAAGGAGATGGAGGTCATCGCATTGGTGAACCACCAGGCGAGCGGAATGCAGGCGCCGACCGCGAAGGCTGCGGTCGTTTTCCAGATCCCGACCTTGCGCCACAACGCCAGAAAGAGGCTCGCCGCAAGGCCGATCAGAACGAGGACGAGCGCCGCTTGTTCAGGCACCGACGACAGCACCAGAAGATTGTTCGATCCGATCGACATTGTGGTCAGCGGGTTCGCCAGCGCTTCGCGGAGAGGAGAAAGGAACCCGTGCAGGCTGGCCTGGGCGACAACGGCGAAGACCAGGCCCGAGAGCAGGGCCCGCAGGTTGCCGGTGGCCGAGAGCACCAGAAGCCTGGACGAACAGCCGCGGGCCAGCACCATGCCGGTGCCGAACAGCAGGCCGCCGATGGCGGCACCCGACAGGCTTTGCGGGGATGCGAGTTGCCGCGCCTCGGTGGCGGTAAAAAGGTCCAGCGCGCTCAAGAGCATCGTCCCGGCAATGGCGGTCGTGAAAACGATCAGCCAGATCGCCACCTTGCCGCCGATCTGGCCACGCGAAAACTCGATGGCCGCGGCACGCAGGCAGAACCGGCTTTGCTGCGCAAAGGCGCCAAAAAGCGCACCGATGACCGCGCCACCGATCAGAAGCGCCAAATTGTCGCCGAAATGGTCAGCCAGCAATTCAAGGTTCATGATATTACCCCCTGCAAGCCTAAAAACGCCGATTTGTGCTCAAGGGCATTGACCTGGGTCAAGACAAAGGCAAATATTCATATAATTCTATATGGGAGAGAGATCATGGCACCGCTCGAACAGACGCGCCGCACATTCCTGCATACCGGCATGGCTGCCGCAGCCAGCATGCTGCTGCCGGCGGGGATTGGCGGGGCCAGGGCATTTGAAATCGGCAATGCCGTGCTGACCAGCGTCAGCGACGGCAATCTGGTCCTGCCGCTGAGCTTTTCCTATCCGGACGCGCCGCAGGACGAACTCATCGCGCTTCTGGAAAAGAACGGATTGCCGACCGACTCGCTTCTGCCCGATTGCAACGTGCCGATCCTCAAGACACCCGACCGGCTGATCATGTTCGATGTCGGCTCGGGCAACAACTTCATGCCCTCGGCGGGCAGGCTGCTCGACAACATGGCCGAGGCCGGCTTCGACCCCGCCGATGTCACCGATGTCGTCTTCACCCATGGCCATCCGGACCACCTGTGGGGCCTGCTCGATGATTTCGACGAGATCGTCTTCCCCAATGCCAGCTTCCACATGGGGCGGGCGGAGTGGGACTTCTGGCGCGATCCGGGGACGGTCGATGCGATGCCGGAAGAGCGCAAGACCTTCGCCGTGGGGGCGCAGAACCGGCTGGCAGTTCTCGAGGACATGATCAACCTGTTCGAGCCCGGCGCCGAAGTGCTGCCGGGTGTCGAGGCCGTGGACACATCGGGGCATACGCCCGGGCACATGTCGTTCATGCTGCACGGCGGAGCCGAGCCGATGCTGATTGCCGGCGATGCGATCACCCATTTCGCCGTCTCGTTCGCGCATCCGGCGTGGCCGAGCGGCTCGGACCAGGATGCCGAGAAGGGCGTCGCCACGCGTCTGAGGCTGCTTGACCGGCTTGCAACCGACAAGGCGGCGCTGGCCGCCTACCACCTGCCCAAGCCCGGCGAGGGCCGGGTGGAGCGCGATGGAGCGGCCTACCGCTTCGTCGCCTCGGCCTAAAGCAATTCCAGCGAAAGTGGGAACCGCTTTCGCGTCCGGAATTGCATGAAAACAATACGCTAGGGCATTTCCGGTGAATCCGTTTTCACCGGAAATGCCCTAAGCCTTTCGCTCAGGTCTTGCGGGCGCGCCAGTCGGCGATGAAGCTGAACGGCGTGCCTTCGACCAGCATGCCAAGCCCCATGCGTGCGCCTGCGGCGATCGAGATCATCACGATCGGTGCGGAAACCGCCATCACGGAAAAGGCACTGACGCCCTGGCCGATGGTGCAGCCGAGTGCAAAGACGCCGCCGGTTCCCATCAGGAAGGCGCCGAGCAGGTGACGGCTGAGTTCGCGCGCGTCATCGCAGGCTTCCCAGCGCATGTCGTCCGAGCGAAATGCGGAAACTGCCGCGCCGAGGAAGACGCCAACGACCAAGCCTATGCCGTAATCGGGCAGTTCGCCGGTGACGGTTATGATCTGCAGGATGGTTTCACCGACCGGCATGACGAAGGAGCCGGCTTCGACCTGGACCGGGAAGTAGGCATGGGCGGAATAGTAGCTGGTGATGACCCAGCCTGCGGCAATGCACAGGCCGATGACCATGCCGGCAACAAGCCGGGCGCGGTCGGCGCGGAAGCTTGCGGATCTGAACACCCACCACAGGCCGGCAAGCCCGATCACCAGGGCGAGCGCCAGGCTGATGTCGAAACCGATGGCACGTGACAAGAGGGCGCCGGCCGATTGTCCGCCGAAGCGGCTCAGATCCAGCGAGAGCGGATCAAGCAGGGTTGCGCGGAAATGGGCGGTGACGCCGCGCTGGGCGGCAAGGGCCGCCAGCCCCAGACCGGTCAGGACCACCAGCGCCCGCAGGTTGCCGCCGCCAAGCCGCACGAGTGCACCAAAGCCGCAGGTGCCGACGAGGGCCATGCCGACGCCGAACATCAGCCCGCCGACAACCGCGCCGGCAAGCGGCAGCGGTTCGGTG